>NZ_JBEZIQ010000005.1:0-274526 GCF_040651155.1 Kitasatospora sp. NPDC048545 | reverse complement strand
GACTCCGGCCCGTACGCCACCGAGGCCATCGCGTCCAGCGAGAGCGCCGCCAACCCGCCCGGGACGCTCAACCGGTGCCGCTCCTCGCCCGCACCCGCGTCCGGCGGCTGGGGTTCGGCCGTGACGGCCGGGCTGGTGATGGCGCTGGACATCGGACGGAACCTCCGCGGTCGGTAGTTGCTCCGATCCTGCGGTCCGCGCGCCCGGCCCTCCGGTGGCCCCTACGCGTTCCTGACGCGGCGCCGAGCGGCCTTGACGGGCCCTTGACGGGCCCTCGACGCGTCCGGCGTCCGGCGTCCGGTGGGGAGAGGGGGTGGCGGGGGTGGGCGAGCCGGTTGTCCCGGCGGGCGCCGGTTGGGAAGACGATCAGCTCAGTCGAAGGACTCCCACCCCCGGCATCCCACTCTGCTGCCCGATGGGCGTAATTGCAAGCAATGTGCAATAGCCGGCCCGTCGACGCCGAGCGTCGCGACGCGGGAGAACCCTGCGAAAGAGGGGCCGGAGCGGGGGCAGGGGCGGGGCGGACTGCCGAGACCGTTCCACCACCCGTGGCCGAGGCGACTCCTCGCCGGCGGTTCGACTGAGGCCGCCCGGTGCCGCCGGCCCGGGATCCTGGTCCGCGCGTGGTCCGGAACCGCTGGTCAGGACCCGGTCCGGAACCGCTGGTCAGGACTGGGATTCGGGCGAAACGAGGTGAGACAAACCACGTAAAACGGCCATCCGGCGTGACCGGTGTTCGAGCGCAACGAAACGGCCCCTGACCTGCGTTTCCGCAGATCAGGGGCCGTTCTCTATCCTGTGGCTGGTGTAGGGTTCGAACCTACGTAGGCTATGCCGACAGATTTACAGTCTGCTCCCTTTGGCCGCTCGGGCAACCAGCCAGGATGTTCGTCTTCCGGGGTGTTCGCCCCGTTCGACGTGGTAAACCATACCCGATGCCGGGGGGTGCTCCGCCACTCGATAGACCACGAAATGATCAAGGAACGGCACGCGGTTGCCGCGGGCGAGGGCAGGGCGGCGCTGGATAGGCTGGGGCGGCGGACGCCCGGTGGGGCGGGCCGTGCCAGTGAAGCCAGAGCATCAAGGAGACCAACACCCATGGCCGACTCCAGTTTCGACATCGTCTCGAAGGTCGAGTGGCAGGAGGTCGACAACGCGATCAACCAGACCTCCCGCGAGATCGCGACGCGCTTCGACTTCAAGGGCGTGGGCGGCGAGATCAGCCGCTCCGGCGAGAAGATCGAGATGAAGGCCAACGGCGAGGAGCGCGTGCGCGCCATCCTCGACGTGCTGCAGACGAAGTTCGTCAAGCGCGGCCTGTCGCTGAAGGCTCTGGACGCCGCGGAGCCGCAGCTCTCCGGCAAGGAGTACAAGATCTTCGCGAACATCAAGGAGGGCATCACCACGGAGGACGCGAAGAAGGTCGCGAAGATCATCCGTGACGAGGGCCCGAAGGGCGTCAAGGCCCAGGTCCAGGGCGACGAGCTGCGCGTCAGCTCGAAGAGCCGCGACGACCTCCAGGCCGTCCAGGCCCTGCTCAAGGGCAAGGACCTGGACTTCGCGATCCAGTACGTGAACTACCGCTGACCGCGGACCACGACTGACCTCGGCCCCCGCAGGCCCACGGCCTGCGGGACCGACGGCACGGCCCCGCTCCCCGGTTCGGGAGCGGGGCCGCCCGCATCACGGGGGCCGGTACGCAGCCCCCGGCCGCTCGGCCGTCGGCTCAGTCGACACCGACCCGGTCCGTCCCGGCCCAGCTGCCGGTGCTGCGGTGCGCGCCCAGGCCGACCGAGTCGAACTCGTCCGAGCGCCCCTCCTCGGTGCGCGCGCCGATCCGCCGCAGGGCCCGGGAGATCGGGGCGCCCTCCGGCGGCACGGGCTCGAACTCACCGACGGCGAGCGGGCCGAGGACGACCCGGCCGTCCTCCCAGACCACGGCGCGCTGCATGCCGCTGCCGCCGTAGTACTCGGCCTCGACGCAGGCGAGCGGGCCGGCCTTCGACCAGGCGGCCAGCCGGAGTTCGAAACCGTCGGAGTACCAGCTGAACCCGGAGCCGCCACCGGGCTTCCGCACGCTGCCGTCGCCCTGGAGCGCGGCGAGGACGCCGGAGGTGACCGGAATCAGCGCCAGCCCCTGCGCCAGCGGCACCACCCGGGCCGCCGGAACCTCCGCCGCCGCCACCCGCAGCAGCTCCAATGTTCCTATCAGCGCTTGGAGTTCGTAGGACATGCCGGACATGGTGTCTCACCGCACCGACAGTCGGCCCGGAATTTATGATTCCGTGCCCGGTCGGAGACCGTAGAGCAGACTGAGCACCGTCAAGAGGCGCCCCGACCCGTACGCCCCGGGGCCGCGGCCGGTCACCCACTCGGGTGCGTGCCGCATGCGGCGGCCCCGGTCCCCGGGTGGACTGACCGGGTACGGCCTGCACCGGGACCCCTCTCCCGGTCCCCCGCGCCGACCGGCAGCCCGCCACCGGGCGGCGCCGGCCACGGCCGATCGCCACCGACCGCAGTCGACCGGGACCGTACCGGAGGAGGACCGCATGAGTTCCACGCACGCGCCCCCACCCGGCCGGGGCACCCCGGCCGTGGCCGCGGCGGGCCCGGTGCCGGTGATCTCCGTCCTGGCCGCGTCGGCGACCGGCTGGGTGGTGCCGTTCGACCGGCCGGTCCTGAGCGTGATCGCCACCGTCGCCACCCTGCTGTTCGTGCTGGTGCCGCTCGTCTCCGGCGCGCCCCGGATCCTCCCGGCGACCACCACGCGGGTCCGCCCCGTCGTCCACCGGCCGGACCACCCGCACGACCACCGGGCCCCGGCACCGGTGCCGATCCGCGCCCCCGGACCGCCCGTCCCGCGCCTCCTCCTGCGGCGGCGCCGGCCGGGTCGGTGCCCACCGGACGCAGGGCCGGCGGACCGTCGGCACGGACCCGAGGGGCGCCCGGCGTAGTCACCCGCCCGCCGACGGGACCGTCCGCAGCCGACCCAGGGAGCCACCGCATGACCGACGAACTCGACGGCTTGATAGCCGGGTTGATGCCCCGCGCGCGGGCCGACCTGGCCGAGCTGGTGGCCATCCCGTCCGTCGCCGACCCCCGGCAGTACCCGCCCGAGCACTGCCTGCGCGCCGCCGCGTGGGTCGCCGCCGCCTTCGCCGAGACCGGCCTGCGCGACGTCCACCTGGAGGAGACCCCGGACGGCAGCCACGCCGTGATCGGTCACCGTCCGCCGCCGCCCGGCGCCCCGACCGTGCTGCTCTACGCCCACTACGACGTCCAGCCCCCGCTGGACGAAGCCGCCTGGCACTCCCCGCCGTTCGAACTCACCGAGCGCGACGGCCGCTGGTACGGACGCGGCGCCGCCGACTGCAAGGGCAACATCGTCATGCACCTCACCGCGCTGCGCGCGCTCGGCGAGGACGTGCCGGTCGGCCTCAAACTGCTCGTCGAGGGCTCCGAGGAGCAGGGCACCGGCGGCCTGGAACGCTACCTGCCCCCGCACGCCGGGGAGTTGCACGCGGATGCCCTGCTGATCTGCGACACCGGCAACGTCGCCGTCGGCGTCCCGACCGCCACCACCTCGCTGCGCGGCCTCGCCGACGTCGTGGTCACCGTCTCCACCCTGGCCGGCGACCTGCACTCCGGCATGTTCGGCGGCCCCGCCCCGGACGCCCTCGCCGCGCTGATCCGGATCCTGGACTCGTTGCGCGACGCGGACGGCGGCACCCGGATCGACGGCCTGGACGACGACGGCGGCTGGAGCGGCGCCGGCTACGACGAGGACTCCTTCCGCGCCGACGCCGGCGTCCTGGACGGAGTCCGGCTGACCGGCTCCGGCAGCGTGGCGGACCGGCTGTGGGCCCGCCCCGCCGTCACCGTGCTCGGCATCGACTGCCCGCCCGTGGTCGGCTCGGCCGCTGCCGTCCCGGCCGCCGCCCGGGCCCGGGTCAGCCTGCGGGTGCCGCCCGGCACCGACGCCCGGGCCGCCCAGGACGCGCTGGTCGCGCACCTGCTGGCCGCCGCCCCCTGGGGCGTACGGGTGGACGTCGAACGGGAGGGCACCGGTGCGGCGTTCCGGGCCGACACCGGCGGGCCCGCGTACACCGCGCTCGACCGGGCGATGCGGGAGGTCTACGGCACGCCGATGACCTTCCTCGGCCAGGGCGGCTCGATCCCGCTCTGCCCCGTCCTGGCCGCCGCCTACCCCGACGCGGAGATCGTCCTGATGGGCGTCGAGGAGCCCCGCTGCCTGATCCACGCACCGAACGAGAGCGTCGATCCGGACGAGATCGCCCGCATGGCGCGGGTCGAGGCGTCGTTCCTGCGGCACTTCGCGAACGCGGGGAGGCGCTGAGGGAATCCGAGGAGTACGAGTCCCAGCAGAGCCCGTCCGCCCCAGAGGAGGAAGCGCCGTGCCACGACCGTTCACCGTCGAGGACTACACCGCCCGGATGGCCCGGGCCGCCGCCGAGGCGACCGCCGCCGGGCTGGCCGGCCTGGTCATCGCCCCCGGCCCCGACCTGGCCTACCTGTGCGGCTACACGCCCACCGCGATCACCGAACGGCTGACCGCCCTCGTCCTCACCGCCGGGCGCGAACCCGCCCTGGTGGTACCCAGGTTGGAGCGCCCGGACGCCGCGAAGGCGGTCGGCGCCGGAGCCGTCCGGATGCTCGACTGGTCCGACGGCGAGGACCCGTTCGCCACCGCCGGCCCGCTGCTCGACCCGGCCGGACGCTATGGCGTCTCCGACAACGCCTGGGCGATGCACCTGCTCGGCTTCCAGACCGCGCTGCCCGGCGCCTCGTTCACCTCGCTCACCGAGACCCTGCCGATGCTGCGCGCGGTCAAGGACACCGAGGAACTGGACCGCCTGGCGGCGGCCGGCGGAGCCGCGGACGCCGCCTACCGCAGGATCCTGGAGGTCGTTTTCGCCGGCCGCCGGGAGACCGACGTGGCGGCCGACCTGGGCGCGCTGCTCATCCAGTACGGACACAGCCAGGTCGACTTCACCGTGGTCGGCTCCGGCCCCAACGGCGCCGACCCGCACCACGAGGCCGGTGACCGGGTCATCCGACCGGGTGACACCGTGGTGCTGGACTTCGGCGGCCTCAAGGACGGCTACGGCTCCGACACCACCCGGACAGTGCACGTCGGCCCGGACGTCCCCGCCGAGGTGCGAACGGTGCACGACCTGGTCCGGCTCGCCCAGCAGACCGCCTTCGAGGCGGTCCGCCCCGGGGTGAGCTGCCAGGAGATCGACCGGATCGCCCGCCGGGTGATCACCGAGGGCGGCTACGGCGAGTACTTCATCCACCGCACCGGCCACGGCATCGGCACCACCACGCACGAACCGCCGTACCTGGTGGAGGGCGAGGAGCGGCCGCTGGTGCCCGGGATGTGCTTCTCGATCGAGCCCGGGATCTACCTGCCCGGCCGGTTCGGGGTGCGGATCGAGGACATCGTCACCGTCACCCCGACCGGCGGCCGCCGTTTCAACAACACCCCGCACGAACTGGGCATCGTCGTGTGAGCTCGACGCCCGGAACGACGCCGACCGGATCCCGCGTTCTTACGGTCCGGTCATACTCCACCCAGAGTCCTCCAAGTTTGGGTTGCTAGTTTCAGTGCGCATGACCAAGACCCTCCGCCCGGCCCCGCCCCCCGTGCGGGCCGAACAGCCGCGCCCGGTGCCTCCACCCCGCCCCCGCGTGACGGGCTGGTCGAGACTCCGTTTCCTGGCGTGGCCGCTCTACCTGACCGGCCTCGTCCGGTTCCTGAGCGTCGAGGGCATCCCGGCCGCCAACGACGTGCTGTTCCTCTGGCTGATCGGTGCCCTGCTCACCGCCGCCGCCCACAGCGGGCACGGCCGCCGCGGCTTCCTCCTGGTGCTGCGCGACTGGGTGCCGGTGATGGCCGTGGTGTGGGCGTACTCGCTGCTGCGCGGCTACGGCGCGCACACCCCGTGGGCCCCGCACTGGCTGCCGCAGCTGCGCTTCGACGAGGTGCTCGGCTTCGGCGAGACCTGGACCGTCCGGCTCCAGTACGCCCTCTACACCCCGGGCTCGCCGCACTGGTACGACTACGCGGCGGTGGGCGTCTACCTCTCGCACTTCTTCGTGGTCTTCCTCCTGCTCGCCGTGCTCTGGCGACGCGCCCACCACCGGTTCCGACAGCTGCTCGCCTGCTACCTGACGCTCACCTTCGCGGGCTTCGCCACCTACCTGCTCTACCCGGCCGACCCGCCGTGGCTGGTCGCCCAGGAGGGCAACCTGCCGCACCTGTCCCGGGTGGTCTGGGAGGTCATCTCGGCCAGCGGGCTGCCGCAGGCCGACTCGCTGCTGGAGAACGGCAGCCAGTTCGCCAACGACGTCGCCGCGATGCCCTCGCTGCACTCCGCCTACCCGGCGATGCTGCTGTTCTTCTTCTGGCCGACCGCCCGGCCCTGGCTGCGGGCGGTCCTGGTCGCCTATCCGCTCGCGATGACGTTCACCCTGGTCTACGGCGCGGAGCACTTCATCATCGACGTCTTCGTCGGCTGGGCGTACGCGGCCGTGGTGGTCTTCGGCCTGCGGTGGCTGCGCGGCCGGCGCACGGCGGCAGCACTGGGCACGGCAGACTTGGCCGGGTGAAGCCTCACCCGCCGACGAAGCCGACCACACCCACGCAGCCGCACACACCGGTGAAGCCGGCCGGACCGGTGAAGCCGACCGCACCCACGCAGCCGGCCGGACCGGTGAAGCCGACCGCCGAACAGTTGCTGGCCGCCAAGGACACCACCATCCCGGACGTCGCCGGGCCCGGACTGCGGGTGCTGTTCTGCGGCATCAACCCGGGCCTGTGGTCCGGCGCCACCGGTCACCACTTCGCCCGGCCCGGCAACCGCTTCTGGCCCGCCCTGCACCGCTCCGGCTTCACCGGGCGCCAGTACCGCCCGGACGAGCAGGAGCAACTGCTCGCGCTCGGCCTGGGCATCACCAACGTCGCCCCGCGCACCACCGCCAAGGCGGACGAACTGACCGCCGAGGAACTGCGCGAGGGCGGCGCCGCGCTCCGCGCCCGGGTGCTGCGGCTGCGTCCCCGGGTCCTGGCGGTGCTCGGCATCGGCGCCTACCGGACGGCCTTCGGGCAGCGGCGGGCCGCGATCGGGCGCCAGCCGGAGCGCATCGGTGACACCGAGGTGTGGGTGCTGCCCAACCCCAGCGGCCTCAACGCGCACTACACGCTGGACGCGCTGGCCGGGGAGTTCCGCACGCTGCGGGAGGCCGTCGGGAACGGGCCCGCCGCCGGTGACGGGCCCGCCGCCGACGGTGGCGGCGGCGGTGGCGGTGGCGGTGGCGGTGACGGTGGCGGTGACGGTGACGGTGGCGGTGACGAGCCCGTCGACGGCTGAGCCGTCGCGGCCGGCTCGGGCGCGGTGACGTACCCGACGGAACGGCCGGGCGGGCACGCCGCGAGGTCACCCCGGCAGCACGGCCAGGTCGAGGGCGGCGAGCCGGGCCGGGTCGGCGACCACCTCGTAGCCGCTCACCCGGCCGTCCGCGACCGCCACCCGCAGCACCAGCCACAACCGCCCGCCCGGGGCGATCAGGATGCCGGGCACCCCGTCCACCAGGGCCACCGCGCCGTGGCGGGCCCGGCGGCCGAGGACCGCGGTCTCCCGGGCGACCGTCGCCGCGCCGCGGGCCACCGGGGACCGGCCGGGCGGCAGCGCGGCCGGGTCGGCCCGGCGCACCACGTCCGGGGCCAGGACGGCCAGCAGCCCGGCCAGGTCCCCGTCCCGGGCGGCGGCCAGGAAGGCCTCCACCACCCGCCGGTGCCCGGCCAGCGGCTCCGGTGGCAGCGCGGCCGTGCCCCGCACCCGCTGCCGGGCCCGGCTGGCCAGCTTCTTGGCGGCCACCGGGGACCGCCCGACGATCGGCGCGATCTGCTCGAAGGGCACCGCGAAGCCGTCGTGCAGCACGAAGGCGACCCGCTCGGCCGGGCCCAGCCGGTCCAGCACCACGAGCAGCGCCCGGCCCACCGACTCGACCAGCAGCGCCTCCCGCTCCGGGTCGGCGCCGGCGCCCGCCGCGTCCGGCAGTGCGTCGCCGGTCGCCTCCTCTCGGCGCGCGGCGCGGGCCCGCAGCAGGTCCAGGCAGATCCGGGAGACCACGGTGGTCAGCCAGCCGGGCAGGTTGTCGATCTCGGCCGGGTCGGTCCGGACCAGGCGCAGCCAGGCCTCCTGCACGGCGTCCTCGGCCTCGCCGGTCGACCCGAGCATCCGCTGGGCGACCGCCCGCAGCCGCCCGCGCTCGGCCTCGAAGCGCACCGCCGTCCGCTCGGCCGTCACCTCCCCTCCGGCCGGCACGCCGTCGGCTGTCATCCCGTCGGCTGTCGTCCCGTCGTGCGTCGTCCCGTCGGCTGTCGTCCCGTCGTGCGTCGTCCCGTCGGCTGTCGTCCCGTCGTGCGTCGTCCCGTCGGCTGTCGTCCCGTCGTGCGTCGCCCTGCCGGCCGACGCCCCCGAAATCCCGTCCCGGTCCATCGGTCACCTTTCCTCGGCCCGGCTCGTCACCGCTATGACGATCCGTCCTCCTCCGAGGTGACCGGGAGACCGCCATGACCTCCGCCACGCTGCTCCACCTGGACTCCAGCATCAGCCCGGCCGGCTCCGTCAGCCGCGCCCTGACCGACCGCTTCGCCACCGCCTGGCGCGCCCGGCACGGCCGCACCGCCCGGTACCGGTACCGCGACCTCTCCGCCGATCCGGTCCCGGCGGTGCGCGCCGCCTACGACGCCCTCGGCCGTCGGGCCGAGCGCAAGGGCCCGCTCCCGCTGCAGGACGTCGCGACGCTCGCCGACGGCCCGGACGAGACCCGCGAGTGGGCGCTGAGCCGTCCGCTGATCGACGAACTGCGGACCGCCGACACCCTGCTGCTCGGCAGCCCGATGTACAACTTCACCGTCTCCACCGGCCTCAAGGCCTGGATCGACAGGGTCTCGTTCCCCGGCGCCTACCTCGACCCGGACACCGGCGAGCGGCTGCTGCGCGACACCCGCGTGGTGGTCGTCGCCGTCCGCGGCGGCGGCTACGGGCCGGGCACCCCGCGCGAGCACCTCGACTTCCAGCTCCCTTACCTGCGGGCGTACTTCGGCAACCTCGGGATCGCGGCGGAGCACCTGCACGTCGTCACCGCCGAACTCACCCGGGCTGCGGACGTCCCCGCGCTGAACGGGCTGGAGCCGCTCGCCGCCGAGTCGCTGGCGGCGGCCGGCACCGCCGTCGACGAACTGGCCGCCCTGCTCTGAGCCGCGCCCGGTGCGCCGGGCCGCACCGCCGTCCGGCGCTACAGCGGGGTGACAGCCTTCAGCACCACCAGCAGGGCCACGGCCGCGTTGAGCGCGCACAGCGCCGACGCCGCCGTACCGACTGCGGCGACCATCGCCGCCAGGCCCGCCGGGGTCTTGGCCGGCGGCCAGTTGCGGGAGGTCGGCACCGGGCCGAGCAGCGCGGCGACCCGGCGCGGCACCGGGCCGGCCGCCGCGGTCGGCGCGGCGAAGGCCGCGAAGCCGGGCGTCGGGGCGGCGTGCGAGACCAGGGCTGCCCGGGCCACCGCCCGCGCGGTGATCCGGCGGTCCCCCACGGCCTGCGCCGAGTCCTCGTCCGCCCAGCGTTCCGCGCTGTACGCCACCGCGTACTGCAGCGGCCTCAGGAAGGGGTTGACGCAGGCGGCGAGCTGGGTGGTCAGCAGGTACCGGTGGTGACGGTGGCGCAGGTGCGCCCGCTCGTGCGCGAGCAGCGCCTCCCGCTCGTCCGCCGCCAGGCCGTCGAGCATCCCGGTGGAGACCACCACCCGGCCGGGCGAGCCCGGCAGCGCGTAGGCGTACGGGCTGCGGTCCGGCAGCACCGCGAGGTCACCGGACGACCCGGTGCCGGACGGCAGCCCGGTAAGCGCCCGGCGGGCCCGGGCGCGCACCCGCAGGTGTCGCACGACCGTGCGCGCGCAAGCGAAGCCCACCAGTGCCAGCAGCCACATCGCAGCCGTCCCGACCGTCTCGTGGTACGGCAGCGCGGCCCGCACCTCCGGGTCGGACCAGCTGTCCGGCAGCGGGTTGCCGGGGATCTGCGCGGTGCCCACCACGCCGATCAGCCCGAGGCAGAGCACGCTGCAGACCGCCATCACCGCGCTGATCGCGGTCATCAGCCGGGCCGCACCGCGCGGGTGCAGGTGCTGCTCGGTCAGGCGTGCGATCGGAACCGCGGTGAGCGGGAGGACGAGCGGGAGGAAGACGAAGAAGCCCACGGGTCAGCTCTTGTGGTCGGTCGCTGCCGGATCGGCGGACGCGGCGTCGAGCAGGGCCCGCAGCAGCTCCTCGTCGTGCGGCAGCAGCGCGGTGACGAAGCTGGCCAGGACCGCGTCCCGGTCCGCCTCCCCGTCGAGCATCCGGCGCATCCGCAGCGCCGCCAGCCCGGCGGCGTCGGAGGAGGCCTGCCACAGGTAGGAGCGGCCGGAGCGAGAGCGGGAGACGGCGTTCTTGGCGTGCAGCCGGGACAGGATGGTCATCACCGTGGTGTAGGCCAGGTCGCCCTCCAGGCGTTCCTGGACCCATCCTGCGGCGGCCGGGCCGGGCGCCTGCTGGAGCACCGCCAGCACCTGCGCCTCCAGCTCGCCCTGGCCGCGTCGCCGGGCCGGCGCGTCCCCGGCCGCCGGGGCGTGCCTCTCGTCTGCCATGACGGCCCACTCCCTCCGGATGCCGCGCCCGGACCGACGGGCACGGCATCATCCTAACGAGCGGGGGCCGGGACCGGACCGGTCAGCGCAGGGCTTCCGGAACGCACGGCCGACGGCTCCCGGCGGCTCCCGGCGAGGGCCCGACGGGTCCCGCGCCCGTTCCCGGTCGGGCCCTCGCCAGGGCCCGGGTGCAGGTCTCCGGTCAGGTCCGGGCCCGCTGGGTCACCGCGATGCAGACCAGCACGACCACCGCCGTGACCGGCGCGGCGGCCGGCAGTTCCTCGCCGAGCAGCAGCACCGACCAGACCAGCGTCAGCAGCGGCTGCCCCAGCTGCAGCTGGCTGGCCCTCGGCACTCCGATCGCGGCCATCCCCCGGTACCAGAGCACGAACCCGCCGAACTGCGACACCGCCGCGACGTACGCCAGTCCGACCAGCGCCTTCGGCCCGACCCGCAGCGGCTCGGTGGCGAGCCCGAACGCCGAGGTCAGCAGCATCACGGGCAGCGCGACCAGCACCGCCCAGGCGATCACCTGCGCGCCCGGGAGGTCCCGCGAGAGCCGTCCGCCCTCCGCGTACCCGGCCGCGCAGACCAGCAGCCCGACGAACAGGTAGAGGTCGGCGACGCTCGGCCGGCCGTGGCTCTGCAGCAGGGTGAAGGCCAGGACGGCCGCCGCCCCCGCCAGTGCCGCCGTCCAGAACGCCCGGGACGGCCGGCGGCCGGTGCGCAGCGCCGCAGCCACCGCGGTGGCCAGTGGCAGGACTCCGATCACCACCGCCGAGTGGGCGGTCGAGGAGGTCCGCAGGGCGAGCGTGGTCAGCAGCGGGAAGCCGAGGACGCAGCCGCCCGACACCACGAGCAGGGCGGGCCAGTGCCGCCGTTGCGGCAACCGGGCGCCGACGGCCAGCAGGTAGAGCGCGGCCAGGGCCCCGGCCAGGACGCCGCGCAGCCCGGTGGTGGTCCACGGGCCGAAGCCGCTCAGGGACCACGCGGTGGCCGGGAAGCTCAACGAGAAGGAGGCCACCCCGAGGGCGGCGAGGGTGGTGCCGGAAGCCGCGCCGCGCTTCGGCGCTATCGCCAGGAGGGGGGTAGCGCTACCTTGTGTCGTCATGAACGAGCGTAGCAGTGTCACCGAACTCGCCGACATCCTTCGACTGGAGGTGGAGCGCTACCCGGAGGGACGGAAGCTGCCTGCCAGCCGGACCCTGACGGAACGCCACCAGGTCAGCCCGGTGACGGTCTCCCGGGCCATCGCGGTGCTCGTCGCCGAGGGACTGGTGGTCTCCCGGCCCGGCGCCGGGGTCTTCCGGGCCGCGGCCTTCGCCGCCGCCCCGACCGCCCCCGCCGCGCCACCCGGCCGCACCGGCGACCTCTCCTGGCAGGAGGTCGCGCTCAGCGCCGAATCCGGCCCGCGCGACCTGGTCGCCGCCCCGGTGTTCGCCACCCTCCGGGTGCCGCCGCCCGACGTCGTCGACCTCAACAGCGGCTACCCGCACGCCACCCTGCTGCCCGAACGCCTGCTCGCCGCCGCCCTCGCCCGGGCCGGCCGGCGCCCCGGTGCCTGGGACCGCCCGCCCGTCGACGGCCTCACCGAACTGCGCGGCTGGTTCGCCCGCGCCATCGGCGGCCACGGCGGGCCGATCGGCGCCGGGGACGTGCTGATCACCTCCGGCGGGCAGGGCGGGCTCACCGTCGCCATGCGCTCGCTGGCCGCGCCCGGCTCGCCGGTCCTGGTGGAGTCGCCGACGTACCCGGGCACCCTGGCGGTCGTCCGGGCCGCCGGACTGCGGCCCGTCCCCGTCCCGATCGACGCGGACGGCGTCCGCACCGACCTGCTCGCGGACGCCTTCGCGGCCACCCGCGCCCGGGTCTTCGTCTGCCAGCCGCTGTTCCAGAACCCCACCGGCGCGGTGCTCTCACCCCGGCGGCGGACGGAGGTCCTGCGGATCGCCCGCGCGGCCGGGGCGTTCGTGATCGAGGACGACTTCGCCAGGCTGCTGGTCCACACCGACGCGCCCGCGCTGCCGCGCCCGCTCGCCGCCGACGACCCGGACGGGGTCGTGGTGCACCTGCGCTCGCTCACCAAGGCCGCCTCCCCCAATCTGCGCGTCGGCGCCCTCACCGCCCGCGGCCCGGCCCTGGCCCGACTGCGGGCCACCCAGGTGGTCGACAGCTTCTTCGTGCCCCGGCCGCTCCAGGAGGCGACGCTGGAACTGGTCGCCGACCCCGCCTGGGCCCGCCACCTGCGCACCCTCGCCGCCGAACTGCGCGACCGCCGCACCGCCGCCGTCGCCGCCCTGCACCGCGAGCTGCCCGGACTCCTCACCATCCACCGCCCCGGCGGCTACCACCTGTGGCTGCGCCTCCCGAACGGCACCGACGACGGCGCGCTCGCCGCCGCCGCCCTGCGCCACGGCGTCCAGATCATCCCCGGGCGCCCCTACCACCCCGCCGAACCCCCCGCCCCGCACGTGCGCCTCAGCTACGCCGCCGCCGAGAGCCCGGCCCAGGTCGCCGAGGGCATCCACCGCCTCCGCCTGGCGTACGAGGAGACGACGGGCTGAGCGGGCGACCGTGGGCGGACCCGGACGCCCGTGGGCGGCCGCGGACGGACGCGGGCGGCCCCGGACGGACGTCGAGGTCGGCCCGCGGCCCGCGGCCCGGCGGAACCGCTACCGCCGGTACCCCGCCATCCGCTCCAGCCGGGCGATGCGCTCGGCCATCGGGGGATGGGTGGAGAACAGCCTGGCGCCGGCCTCGCCCGGGCGGAAGGGGCTGGCGATCATCATGTGGCTCGCCGTCTGGAGCTGCGGCTCCGGCGGGAGGGGGAGCCGGCGGGTGCCGGCGTCGAGCTTGCGGAGGGCGCCGGCGAGGGCGAGCGGGTCGCCGGTGATCCGGGCGCCGTCGGCGTCGGCCTGGTACTCGCGGGAGCGGCTGACCGCCAGCTGGATCAGTCCGGCCGCGAGCGGTCCGAGGATCATGATGGCGAGCATCCCGAACAGCCCCGGTCCGTCGTCGTCCTCGTCGCGGCCGAACGGGATCAGCCAGGCGAAGTTCACCAGGAACATCACGACCGAGGCGAGCGCCCCGGCGACCGATGAGATCAGGATGTCCCGGTTGTAGACGTGGCTCAGCTCGTGCCCGAGCACGCCCCGCAGCTCGCGTTCGTCCAGGATCCGCAGGATGCCCTCGGTGCAGCAGACCGCCGCGTTGCGTGGGTTGCGGCCGGTGGCGAAGGCGTTCGGCGCGGGGGTCGGGGAGATGTAGAGGCGCGGCATCGGTTGGCGGGCGGCGGTGGAGAGTTCGCGCACCATCCGATACAGCTGGGGCGCCTCGAACTCGCTGACCGGGCGGGCCCGCATGGCCCGCAGCGCGAGCCTGTCGCTGTTCCAGTACGCGTAGGCGTTGGTCCCGAGGGCGATCAGCAGGGCGATCACGAAGCCGGTGCGACCGAAGAAGCTTCCGATCACCAGGATCAGCGCCGAGAGGCCGCCGAGCAGGACGGCGGTCCTCAGTCCGTTGTGCCGGCGATGCACGTCAGGCCCTCCAGTGATGCGGTGGGGAAGCCCTTTCTGCCTCGTCCCTCTTGCCCGGTCAACGGGTGGGGCCGGGGACCTTGTTCCCTTGTGACCGACGCGACACCGCGGCGCCGGCCCACCGTGCCCGCCCGCCGCTCCGGGCCATCGAACCGAGCCACCGCGGAGGCGCGCCGCGCCTGCCCGCCTGCCCGCCGCTCGGACCCTCCGGCCCTCCGGCCGGAGGGTGCGGCTCAGAACAGCGAACCGCCCACGACCTGGAGCACCAGCTGCGGCGCGACGGAGAGGACCACCGCCACCGAGGCGGTGAGCCCGAGCGTCGCGGTCAGGCTCACCGGCAGCCTGCCCTCGGCACCGGCCGCGCGCTCCGCCGCCCGGTCCGCGGCCGGATCGAACAGCAGTGCCGTCCAGCGCAGGTAGTAGTACAGGGCGACGACCACGTTGGCGGCCATCACCACGGCCAGCCAGCCCAGCCCGGCGTCGACCGCCGCGCGGAACACCACGACCTTGCCGAACAGGCCGATGACGCCCGGCGGCAGCCCGGCCAGGCAGAGCAGGAAGAAAGCGAGTGCCAGCGCGGCCCAGCGGCGGCGGGTGAAGAGGCCTCGGAAGTCGTCCACGCTGGTCCCGGCCCGGCGGCCGACGGCCGCGACCACCCCGAAGGCGCCGAGGTTCACCACGCCGTAGATCAGCGCGTACGCGGCGGTGGCGCCCAGCTGGTCGGCCCCGGTGGGCGCGTACCCGGCGGCGGCGAGCGGCACCAGCAGGTACCCGGCCTGGCCGACCGAGGACCAGGCGAGCAGCCGCACCGCGCTGTAGCGGGTGTCGAAGCGCTGCCGCAGGGCGCCGACGTTGCCGGCGGTCATGGTGACGGCGGCCAGGACCGCGAGCACCAGGCCCCAGGTGTGGGCGTACGGCCGGAAGGCGATGGTGGTGGCGAGCGCGAGCCCGGAGAGGCCGGCCGCCTTGCCGACGACCGAGAGGTAGCCGGCCACCGGCAGCGGCGCGCCGGTGTACGTGTCGGGCACCCAGAAGTGGAAGGGGACGGCGGCGACCTTGAACGCGAAGCCGACCAGGGTCAGCACCGCGCCCGCCTCGGCCAGCGGCTTGAGCTGCCCGGGGGCGTGCTCCAGGCCCTGGGCGACGGCGCCGAGGTGCAGGCTGCCGCTCGCCGCGTAGACGAAGCCGATGCCGAGCAGCATCACGGCGGTCGCGGTGACCGAGGAGACGAAGAACTTGAGCGCGGCTTCCGCGCCCCGGCCGTCCCGGCGCAGCGCGACCAGGGCGAACGCGGGAAGCGAGGCGACCTCCAGGGCGATCACCAGGGTGGCGAGGTCGCGGGAGGCGGGCAGCAGGGCGGCGCCGGTGGCGCTGGAGAGCAGCAGGAACCAGTACTCGCCGCGGGGGAGCCTGTCCTGGTCGACGGTGTGGACCGACAGCAGCGCCGCGATCAGCGCGCCGCCGAGGGCGAGCAGCTGGAACACCAGGGCGAAGTGGTCGGCCACGTAGGAGCAGCCGCTCGCGGCGTTGCCGCCGAGGGCCGGGGTGTCAGCGCCCGCTGCTACGTTCTGCACACAGAAGGTCGCCCGGGGTGACCCACCGGTGAGGGGGAGGAGCGCGATGAGGGCGAGGGCGAGTCCGGCCGCGGTCAGGCGGCCGAGCCACTTCTTGTGCCGCTCGGGCAGGAACAGGTCCGTGACCAGCACGGCGAGGGCGGCGACGGCGGCGATCAGCGGGGGCGCGATCGCCACCCAGTCCACGGACTGGATCAGGCTGCCCGGGTTGGCTACGGCGAGGGAGGTCACAGTGTGCTGCCCCGTGGAGTGAGGTCCGAGTGCGGCGGTCTGGGCTGCGAGCACGGTCAGCCACCCCCGAGGAGGTGCTTGACGGCGGGGTTCGAGAGGCCGAGCAGCAGCGCGGGCCAGAGGCCGGCCAGCAGGGTGAGCGCAGCCAGCGGCATCCAGCTGACGGCTTCGTACGGGCGCACGTCGGCGACCTCGGCCACCGGCG
Source organism: Kitasatospora sp. NPDC048545 (assembly GCF_040651155.1). Classification (NCBI taxonomy): domain Bacteria; kingdom Bacillati; phylum Actinomycetota; class Actinomycetes; order Kitasatosporales; family Streptomycetaceae; genus Kitasatospora; species Kitasatospora sp. NPDC048545. Next base: position 258,267 of record NZ_JBEZIQ010000005.1, on the reverse strand, counting down.
CGGGCTGCGCGGGGTCGCCCATGCAGACGCGCTTGACCACGATCAGCAGGTACGCGGCGGTGAGGAGGGTGCCGAGGCCGGCCAGCACCATGTAGGTGACGAAGGCGGGGCGCGACAGGCCCGCGGCCGGGTCGAACGCGCCGAACATGGCGAGCACCTCGCCCCAGAAGCCGGCCAGCCCGGGAAGGCCGAGGCTGGCGACGGCGGCGAATGCGAGCAGCGCGCCGAGTCGCGGCGCCCGGCCGTACAGGGCGGCGCCGGTGGCGCCGGAGAGGGCGTCGAGGTCGGCCGTGCCGTAGCGGTCCTTGAGCGCGCCGACAACGAAGAACAGCAGGCCGGTGACCAGGCCGTGGGCGATGTTGGCGAACAGCGCGCCGTTGACACCCACCGGGGTGAGGGAGGCGATGCCGAGCAGCACGAAGCCCATGTGGCCGACGGACGAGTAGGCGATCAGGCGCTTCAGGTCGCCCTTGGCACCGGGGCGGGCCAGCGCCAGGCAGGCCAGCGATCCGTAGACGATGCCGACGGCGGCGAAGGCGCCCAGGTAGGGGGCGAGCGTGGCGGTGCCGTCCGGCACGACCGGGAGGAGGACGCGGACCAGACCGTACGTCCCCATCTTCAGCAGCACGCCGGCGAGCAGCACCGAGCCCACGGTCGGGGCCGCGGTGTGCGCGTCGGGGAGCCAGCTGTGCAGCGGCCAGGCGGGGGCCTTGACCGCGAGCCCGACCAGGATCGCCAGCGCGGCGACCACCTGGGTGGTGTGGCTCATTCCGCTGCCGTGCGCGGCGGCCAGGGCCTGCATGTCGAAGGTGCCGGTCTTGCTGCCGATCAGCAGGAAGCCGAGCAGCATCACGGCCGAGCCGAGCAGGGTGTAGAGGATGAAGCGGTTGGCGGCCGGGACCTTCGCGCCGCTCCCCCACCGGGCGATCAGGAAGTACATCGGGATCAGGACGATCTCGAAGGCCAGGAAGAAGAGCAGGAGGTCCAGGACCGCGAAGGTGGCGAGCATGCCGACTTCGAGGAGGAGGAACAGCCCTACGAAGGCCTGCGCGGACGGGCGGGGCCCGTCGGGGGCTGCGCCCCGGGCCCCGCCGTGCGGCAGCCGCTTCTCCGAGTACACCGCGCAGAGGAACGTGAGCAGCGCGGTCAGCACGATCAGCGGCAGCGAGACGCCGTCCACGCCGAGGTGGAGGCGCACGTGCAGGGCCGGGATCCAGGCCACGTCGGTGGTGGCCTGCATCCGGGCGGGTTCGTCGTGGTCGAAGCCGGCCGCGAGGGCGACGGCGAGCAGGAGCACCGCGCCGGTGACGACGGTGTTCAGCCGCAGCGCCCGCCGGTCGGCGACGGCCCGGTCCGGCCCGAACACGGGGGCCAGGGTGAGCGCGGCGCCGAGCAGCGGCAGCACCAGGAGGGCGATGAGGACCGCGTTCATCGGGGGCTCCTACGTGCGGCGGTCGAGGGGGCGGGGGTGGAGGACAGCACCGGCTACACCGCCACCAGGATGGTCAGCAGGACGACGGCGGCCAGCAGGGCGCTGAGGTAGGTCTGCGCGTTGCCGGTCTGGGCGAGCCGGACGGCCCGGCCGAGCAGGTTGGCACCCACTCCGCTGCCGCGCACGTAGGTCTCGATGACCTCGCGGTCGAGGAAGCGGACCAGCCCGGCCGCGGCGACCACGGGCCGGACGAACACCGCCTGGTACAGCCGGTCGACGCCGAAGCCGTGCCGGGCCAGGCCGAACAGCGGGCCGAGCAGGGTGCGCCCGGGGTCGGCGACGATCACCTCGGCGGCCGGGGCCCCGGCCGGCCCGGGCACCCGGCCGACGGCCGGGACCGGCCTGCCGGTGCCCAGCCGAGCGGTGGCCGAGCGCCAGGCGCCGTACGCCGCGAGCACGCCGACCACGGCGAGCCCGGTGCCGGTGACGGCGGTGACCCCGGAGGGCCGCAGCGAGCCGCCGTCCAGCAGTGCGGGCAGCCAGTCGGAGCGCAGGCCGGTGACGCCGAAGGCCATGGTCGGGACGGCCAGCACCCAGAGCGGCCAGCGCATCGCGGGCGGCTCGGCGGTGCCGGGGTCGGCCTCGTCCAGCTCGGGCGAGTAGGGCGCGTCCGCCTCGTGGTCGGCCACCACGGTGGCCGGGTCGGTGGCGGGCAGCACCTGTGGCGCGGCGGCGGCGGCGCCGGCCGGGCTGTGGAAGGCGACCAGGAACATCCGGGTCGCGTACGCGGCGGTGAGCAGCACGGTGAGGGCGGCGGAGATCAGCACGATCCACCCGGCCGCCTCCGGGACCGCCGAGGACGGGCCGAGGCCGTTGGTGAGCGCGTCGCCGTTGGCGGCGTGCTCGGCGGCGGTCAGCACCGCCTCCTTGCTGAAGAAGCCGGAGAGCGGCGGCAGCCCGATCAGGGAGGCCAGGCCGATGCCCATCGTCCAGTAGGCGTCGGGGACGCGCTTGCGCAGCCCCGGGATCCGGGACATCGCGGAGATCGAGTTGGTGTGCGCGGCGTGGATCACCACACCGGCGGCGAGGAACAGCAGCGCCTTGAAGGCGCCGTGGCTGACCAGGTGGAAGACGGAGGCCTCGCGGTCGCCGCTGGCCAGCGCGCCGGCCATGTAGCCGAGCTGGCCGACGGTGGAGTAGGCGAGCACCCGCTTGAGGTCGTCCTGGGCGAGCGCGCACAGCGCCGAGCCGATCATCGTCACGGCGGCCATCACCGCGAGCACGACCAGCGCCGCGCCGGACAGCAGGAACACCGGCAGCAGCCGGGCGACCAGGTAGATGCCGGCCGCGACCATGGTGGCGGCGTGGATCAGCGCGGAGACCGGCGTCGGGCCGGCCATCGCGTCCGGGAGCCAGGTGTGCAGCGGGAACTGCGCGCTCTTGCCGGCGACCCCGGCGAGCAGCAGCAGCGCGATCAGCGTCGGGTGGCCGAGCCGGCCCTCGGTGGCGGCGGCCAGGACGTCGGGGATCCGGAAGCTTCCGGCGTCCGCGCCGAGCAGGAAGATCCCGAACAGGAACGGCACGTCGCCGAGCTTGGTGACCAGGAAGGCCTTGAGCGAGGCCGAGCGGGCGTCCGCACTCTCCCAGTGGTGGCCGATCAGGAAGTACGAGCAGATGCCCATGACCTCCCAGCCGACCAGCAGCATGATCAGGTCGCCCGAGTAGACCACCAGGAACATCGCCGCGGTGAACAGCGAGACCAGCGCCGCGTACGACGGGTAGCGCGGGTCCGACTTGAGGTAGGCGGTCGAGTAGACCTGGACGCAGGTGGCGACCAGGCCGACCAGCACCGAGATCAGCGAGCTGAAGCCGTCCAGGTGGACGGCGAGCGCGATGTCGGGGCCGCCGGTCGGGGTGAGCCGGGTGGCCGCGTCGAGGGCCTGGCCGGTGCCGAGCTGGAGGGCGACCACCAGGGCGAGCACGGCCGAGACGGCGACCGGGACGATCGCCAGCGGCCGGGCCAGCCCGGGCGCCTTCTTCCCGACGGCCAGGGTCGCGGCCGCGCCGAGCGCGGGCAGCGCGGGGACGAGTACGGGCAGGGCGAGGTTCATGCGGCGGCCTGGCCCTTCAGCGCCTCGGCTCCGACCGGCGTCTCGTCCGTGGCGAACGGCTCGGCCGGGTCGCCGAGCGCGGTGGCCCGGTCGATGTCGGCGGTGCCCCGGGCCCGGAACAGCAGCAGGACGATGGCCAGCCCCAGCCCGATCTCGGCGGCGGCGATGGTGATGGTGAACAGGGTGAGCGCCTGCCCGGCGTGCAGCGAGTCGCGCAGCCAGACGTCGAAGGCGACCAGGTCGAGGTTGACGGCGTTGAGCATCAGCTCGACCGACATCAGCACCAGGACGGCGTTGCGCCGGGCGAGCACGCCGTACACGCCGACGCTGAACAGCAGCGCGGCGAGGACGACGGGGTAGGCGAGGTGCATCAGCTCTCCTCCGACGCGGAGGGCGCGGGCGCGGCCGCGTCCGGAGTGGCGGCGCCCGGGGCGGTCGCCTGGGCGGCGGCCGGGTCGGGAGCGGTGCGGGGCGCGGTCGCGGCGACGGTCCCGTTGGAGCCGACCGGCCGGCCTGCGCGCAGCTTGGCCGCGCGGGGCGTCGGCACCCGCCGCTGGTCGCCGCGCGACAGCACGATCGCGCCGACCAGCGCCGCCAGCAGCAGCACGGACAGCGCCTCGAACGGCAGCACCCAGTGCCGGAACAGGCTCGCCCCGGTGACGGCGGCGGAGCCGCCGCCCGCGCCGAGGTCGATCCAGGAGGTCCGGAAGGCGTCGACGACCAGCGTGACGAGCGTTCCGGCCGAGGCCAGCGCCACGACCAGGGCCACCCAGCGGTTCTTGGAGTCGGCGTCCGGCGAGCGCCCGATCGGCGCCTTGGTGAGCATCAGCCCGAACAGCACCAGCACGACCACCGAGCCGAGGTAGATCAGCACCTGCACCCAGGCGATGAACTCGGCCGTCAGCAGCAGGAACTCCACCGCCAGCCCGCCGAGCGCGACCACCAGCCAGAGCGCGGCGTGCACCAGCTGCTTGGTGGTTACGGCGACCAGGGCCGAGCCGAACACGGCGATGCCGACCAGCAGGAAGACGATCTCCTGGCCGGTCGGGGACAGGAAGGAACGGGCGGCCGGCTCCAGCGAGCCGGTCGCCGCGAGAAGCGTGGCGGCGGTACTCATGCGTCGTCACCCTTCTCTTCCGGGGCCTGCGCGGCGGCCTCGGCGGCAGCAGCGGCGGCCTCGGCGGCGGCAGCGGCCGCCGCCAGCTTGTCCGCGGCCTTGCGCGCGGTGGTGATCTCCTTGGGGTCCTCGGCGGCCGGGTCCAGCGCCGGCGGCGCCGGGACGGTCCACATCCACTCGCGGAGCCGGTCCCGTTCGTGGGTCAGCTCGTGGATGTCGGTCTCGGCGTACTCGAACTCCGGCGACCAGAACAGCGCGTCGAAGGGGCACACCTCGATGCAGATCCCGCAGTACATGCAGAGCGAGAAGTCGATGGCGAACCGGTCCAGCACGTTGCGGGTGCGGGCCCGGGCGTTCGGCTCGGCGGCGGGCAGCGTCTCCTTGTGGGAGTCGATGTAGATGCACCAGTCCGGGCACTCGCGCGCGCAGAGCATGCACACCGTGCAGTTCTCCTCCAGCAGCGCGATGACGCCGCGCGAACGCGGCGGCAGCACCGGCTGCACGTCGGGGTACTGCGCGGTGACGGTCTTCCTCGTCATCGTCCGCAGCGTCACGGCCAGGCCCTTCGCCAGGCCGGCACCGAGAAAACTCATGAGATCGCCACCTTGATGATGCCGGTGAGGGCCAGCTGGACGAGGGCGAGCGGGATCAGCACCGCCCACGCGAAGCGCATCAGCTGGTCCTCGCGCAGGCGCGGGTAGGTGACCCGCAGCCAGATGACCACGAAGGCCAGCGCGAAGGTCTTGAGGATCATCCAGAGCCAGCCGAGCTGGTCCGCCATCGGTCCGTGCCAGCCGCCCAGGAAGAGCACCGCGGTCAGCGCGGACACCACGAGGATGCCCACGTACTCGGACAGCAGGAACAGCGCGAACCGCAGACCGGTGTACTCGGTGTACGCGCCGAAGATGATCTCCGAGTCGGCGATCGGCATGTCGAACGGCGGGCGCTGCAGCTCGGCCAGGCCCGCCGTGAAGAACACGAACGCGCCGATGACCTGCCAGGGCAGCCAGTACCACTGCCAGGAGTCCACGATCCCGGGCAGCGAGAGCGTCCCGGCGGCCATCGCCACCGACGCCGCCGCCAGCACCATCGGCAGCTCGTACGACATCAGCTGCGCGGCCGTACGCAGACCGCCGAGCAGCGAGAACTTGTTCGCCGAGGCCCAGCCGGCCATCAGCTTGCCGATCACGCCGACGCCCAGCACGGCCAGCACGAAGAACAGCCCCGCGTCGACCGCCTGGCCGACGAAGCCGTTCGGGCCGACCGGGATCGCCAGCAGCACGAAGAGGTACGGCAGCAGCGAGACGGCAGGCGCCAGCTGGAAGATCCGACGGTCCGCCCCGGCGGGGACGATGTCCTCCTTCTGCGCGAACTTCACGCCGTCCGCGACGAGCTGTGCCCAGCCGTGGAAGCCACCCGCGTACATCGGGCCGAGCCGGCCCTGCATGTGCGCCATGACCTTGTGCTCGGTCTGGCCGATGACCAGCGGGAACACCAGGAAGACGACGAGGGTGGCGACGCAGCGCAGCACCGTGTCGAGCAGGTTCACGCGCCGTCTCCGTCCCGGTCGGCCGGGGCGGCCGCCGTGTCGTCCTTCTGCTCCGGCCGGTCCGTCGGCTCCGCGGGACCGTCGCCCGTCGGCTCCGCAGGACCGTCACCTGCCGGCTCAGCGGGCGCTTCGCCCGTCGGCTTCGCGTCGTGGGCCGGCACCGGGTTGTGCCAGGGCGCGTCGGAGGACGCGGGCCGGGCGGGGGCCGGACGCGCCGGCCCGGGCTCGTCGGCGGTCTGGCTGACCGATCCGGCGGAGACCGACCTGGTCCGTCGCGGCCGGTCCGTCCGCACCGCGGGCGTCGCCTCGGGGGCGGGTGCACCCTCGGCGGGCGCCCCCTCGGCGGGTTCGGCGCCCGGAGCCGGCCGGCTCGCCGAGCCCTCCGCCACCGAGCGGGTGCGCCGCGGACGGTCGGCCCGCACGGGCGCGCCCTCGGCGGCGGCACCTGCGGCACCACTGGCGGCGGCAGCGGCCGCCCTGGGCGTGCGCGCCGCCGCGCCGGCCGCCCGCGCACCGCGGGCGGGCCGCTCGGCGACCGGTGGCAGGGTGCCCTTGAGCGGGCCCCACTCGTTCGGGTCCGGCACGCCAGCCGGCTGCATCTTGCGCCGGGCGGGCCCGCCGCCGTGGTCCGACTCGCCCGGCTCCTTGGCGCCCGGCCAGTCCTTGGCGACCCGGGCCGCGAGCACGAACTCCTTGCGCAGCGGGTGCCCCTCGAAGCCGTCCGGCAGCAGCAGGGTGGCCAGGTGGGGGTGCCCGGGGAAGTCGATGCCGAACATCTCGTGCGTCTCGCGCTCGTGCCAGGCGGCACCGGCGTAGACGGCGACGGCGGTCGGCAGCGCCGCCCCGTCGCGCGGCACCCTGGTGCGCAGCGCGAGGTGCCGGACGCCCGGCGCCTCGACGGCGGCGAGGTGCGCGACCACGGAGAAGCCCTCGGCGAGCTCGTCGACGGCGCTCAGCCAGTCGAAGAAGCCCAGGCCCAGGACGTCCCGGGCGTTGGTGAGCGCCTCGATCCAGTTCTCGGCCGGGACGTCGACGGTGATCAGCCCGTACGCCTCGGCGCCGGTCGCCCACTCCCCGACCGACGCCGCGCACTGCTCGGCCGTGGTCACGAGACCCCTCCCTCGTTCGAAGCTCCGGTCTCGGAACCGGCCGGCGACCCGGACTGGGGCCCGGGCTTGGCCACGGACTGGGGCCCGGCCTTGGCCCCGGTCTGGGGCCCCGCCACCAGCGGTCGGCGCAGCGCCGCCGCGGGCGCGGCGTAGCGGCCGGGCAGGGACTCCTCGGCGATCTTCTCCTGCAGTTTGAGGATGCCCTGGAGCAGCGCCTCGGGCCGGGGCGGGCAGCCGGGCACGTAGACGTCGACCGGGATGATCTGGTCCACGCCCTTGGTGACCGAGTACGAGTCCCAGTAGGGCCCGCCGGAGTTCGAGCAGGCGCCGAAGGAGATGACGTACTTCGGCTCGGGCATCTGCTCGTAGAGGCGCTTGACGGCCGGCGCCATCTTGTCGGTGACCGTCCCGGAGACGATCATCAGGTCCGCCTGGCGGGGACCCGGCGCGAACGGGATGACGCCCATCCGGATGAAGTCGTGCTTGGCCATGGACGCGGCGATGAACTCGATCGCGCAGCAGGCCAGGCCGAAGTTGAAGCACCAGAGGCTGTAGCGGCGGCCCCAGTTGAGCACCACCTTGACCGGGTCCGGTGCGAGTCGGGCCAGCGGCCCGATGCTGCGGCGCTCGACGGCGCCGGGGTGCGCGGGGTCCGGCAGGCCGAGCGGGACGGGACCGCCCTGCGTGCCGTGCGAGTGGGAGTGGGTCACGTCCATTCCAGAACGCCCTTCTTCCAGGCGTAGAGCAGCCCGACCGCGAGGAAGCCGATGAAGAGGAACATCTCGACCAGCGTTCCGGCGCCGTACCCGGCGGTGGCGAAGACGGTCGCCCACGGGAACAGGTAGATCGCGTCGACCGCGAAGATCACGTACAGGAAGGCGTACACGTAGTACCGGACCTGGGTGTGCGCCCAGTCCTCCCCCACCGGGTCCACGCCGCACTCGTACGCGAGGAGTTTCTCGGGTGAGTGGACCACCGGCCGCAGCAGGCGGTTGGCGGTGAACGCCACGGTCACGAAGAGCACCCCGACGACGGCCAGCAGGCCCATCGCGGCGTACGCGTCGAAGTAGCCGCTGCCGGCCGCCGGGTCGGCCGCGACGGCAGCCGCGTGCTGCCCCTCCATGCCTTCGCCTCCACCTCGGCCGTGAATCCGCCCCTCAAGGCAGTTCTACGACGTTTCCTCGCACAGTCATAACCACGGCCACAACCATGGCCAATGCGTGAGTCTAAGGGGACGGCTCCGCTCCACCCGAACCCTGCCCACTCCACAAGACGGCCCGTGGACACCCCGGTGAACACCCGGCGGCCGGGACAGGGGGTGGGGATAACCCCCGGCCGGGAAGATGTATCACCCCCATGGCACCCGCCGCCCCCCGTTCGGGAAGCTTGGTCCAGCCGCACGATCAAGAGGGACGGTAGATCCGGATGAAGCCGCTGCACCGCCGCGCCGTGGACGCCACCGAGGAGCAGGACGCCCGGACGGAGCGCCCACCCCTGTACGGCGCCCGGATGTGGCGCCAGGCCGGGCACCTGCTGCTGAACCTGCCGCTCGGCATCGCCGGCTTCGTCCTCGCGATCGTCTCGCTCTCGGTCGGCCTGGGGCTGTCCGTGACCGTGGTCGGCCTGCCGCTGCTGGCCGCCGGACTGGCCGCCCAGCGGTTCCTCGGCGCCCAGGGCCGCCGCCGGGCGCGGTCGGCCCACGGCTCACGGATCGAGGAGCCGGAGCCGGTGCGCCCGCGCCGCCCGGGCACGGTCGGCTTCACCATCGCGCACCTCACCGACCTGCTGAACTGGCGCACGGCGCTCTACAACGTGCTGATGCTGCCCTGGGGCATCCTCAGCTTCACCCTGACCCTGGTCTCGGTCCTGGTGCTGTGGCCGCTGCTGCCGTGGGTGATCCGCGGCATGGCCGCGGTCGACCGGATCCTGGTCGAGACGCTGCTCTTCCCGGGTGCCCTCGCCGAGCGGGTGCGCGAGCTGGAGGACGACCGCGGCACCGTGGTCGACACCGCCGCCGCGGACCTGCGCCGGATCGAGCGCGACCTGCACGACGGCGCCCAGGCCCGGCTGGTCGCGCTGGCGATGGACCTCGGCATGGCGAAGGAGCGGCTGCGCGAGGTGGAGAGCGAGGCGGACATGGCGGCCGCCGCGAAGATGGTCGACAACGCGCACGGCGAGGTGAAGCTGGCCCTGCAGGAGCTGCGCGACCTCGCCCGCGGCATCCACCCGGCGGTGCTCACCGACCGCGGTCTGGACGCGGCGCTGTCCGCGGTCGCGGCCCGCTGCACCGTCCCCGGCGGCGTCAAGGTGAACGTCGACCTGTCCGGCCGGGACGGCGAGCCCGAGCGCCCGGACTCGGCGGTCGAGGGCATCGCCTACTTCACCGTCAGCGAGTTGCTGACCAACGTCTCCAAGCACGCCGGCGCCCGCACCGCCGCGGTCGACGTCTGGCGCTCGGACGACCAGCTGATGGTGCTGGTCCAGGACGACGGCAAGGGCGGGGCGGCGCCCTACCCGGGCAGCGGCCTGGCCGGGCTGGCGGAGCGGATCCGCGCGGTGGACGGGGTCTTCCTGGTGGACAGCCCGGAGGGCGGCCCGACCACCGTCACCGTCGAGCTGCCCTGGCGCACCCGCGCGGCCCGCCGCTGACCGCCGGACGCACACGAAGGCGCCGGGCCCCCGTCGAGGCAGTGACGGGGGCCCGGCGCCGAGGCGGTACGGCGGCCGGTCCGCGGAACCCTTGCACGGCGTGCGGCCGGTGGCGCCGTACCGGGGCCGGGGGCGGCTAGGGGGACTGCAGGGTGCCGAGGGTGACGTCGGCGGTCTGGGTGTTGCCGTCCCGGGTGTAGGTGACGGTGGTCGTGCTGCCGGGGGCGAGCGAGGCGAGCGAGGTGGTGAGCGCGTTCAGCGAGTCGACCGGGGTGTCGCCGATCTTGGTGATGACGTCGCCGGGCTGCAGCCCCGCCGCGGCGGCCGCACCGCCCGGGCTGACCGCCACGATCACCGCGCCGGCCGGCTGGAACTGCTGGTCGAAGCTGGTCCGCGCGGTGATGCCGAGGGCGGCCCGGCCGGAGTTGGTGACCTTGCCCTGCTTGATCAGCTGGTCGGCGATGCTGGTGATGGTGGACGACGGGATGGCGAAGCCGATGCCTGGGGCGGCCGCGCCGTTGGTCTGGGGCTCGGTGGCGGCGAGCGTGTTGATGCCGATCACCTGGCTGTCCAGGTTGGCCAGCGCGCCGCCGCTGTTGCCCGGGTTGATCGCGGCCGAGGTCTGCACCATGTTGGCGATGGTGGCGCCCGGTGAGCCGCCGCCCTGGGGCTCGGAGACGGTCCGCCCGGTGGCCGAGACGATGCCCTGGGTGACGCTGCCAGCGAGCCCGAGCGGGCTGCCCATGGCGAGGGTGATCTGGCCGAGCCGGACCTTGCCGGAGTCGCCGAAGGTCGCGGGCTTGACGGCGCTCGGCGGGCTGTTCAGCCGGATCACCGCGAGGTCGGAGTCGGGGTAGCTGCCGACCAGGCCGGCGTCGAGCGCCTTGGTGCTGTTGGCGAGGGTGACGGTGAACGTGGTCGCGGAGCCGACCACGTGGGCGTTGGTGACGATGTCGCCCTTGTCGTCGTAGACGATCCCGGAGCCGAGGCTGTCGCCGGTGACGATCTGCACCACCGAGGGCAGCACGTCGGCGATCACCTTCTGGTACGCGTCCTGGAGCTGGTTCCCGCTCTGCCCAGGGGTGGAGGAGGCCGCCGGCTTGGTGGCGGAGGGGGAGGAGCCGGAGGCGTGCGGGGGCGTCGAGGAGGCGGAGGAGGACGAGCCGCTGCTGCACCCGGCCAGGGCCGGCACGGCGACCAGCGCGACCGGCAGGAGCAGCCGCGCGAGCACCGTCACGGGCCCGGTCGGCCTGGGTCCGGTCGGCCGCGGGCGGGCGTGTTCCTTCTGACGGCTCACCTGGCTGCCTCCGATCCGTCACCGTGCCGCGAGGGCCCGGGCATGAGAGCACGCACATCTTTGTCAGCATTTCACCGTTTTGTCCGGTTCGCTGGCCGGACTCGCCCGCAGAGCCGATCGAGGCCGACACCTAGGATTCGCCGCATGACTTGGTTGATCACCGGCGGTGCCGGATACATCGGCGGGCACGTCGTCCGTCAGCTGCTCGACGCCGGTGAGCGCGTCGTCGTCCTGGACGACCTGAGCACCGGCGACGCGTCCCGCCTGCCGGACGGCGTCCCGCTGGTCGGGGGCTCGACCCTGGACCGCGCCGTCCTGGACGCCGCGATCCGCGAGCACGGCGTCGAGGGCGTCCTGCACTTCGCCGCCAAGAAGCAGGTCGGCGAGTCCGTCGAGCAGCCGTTCCTGTACTACCGCGAGAACATGATCGGCCTGCAGACCGTCCTGGAGGCCGCCGCCGAGGGCGGGGTCAAGCGCTTCCTGTTCTCCTCCTCCGCCGCCGTCTACGGCATGCCGGACGTCGACCTGGTCACCGAGTCCACCCCCTGCGCCCCGATGAGCCCGTACGGCGAGACCAAGCTGGCCGGCGAATGGCTGGTCGCCGCGGCCGGGAAGGCCCACGGCATGTCCACCGTGGCCCTGCGCTACTTCAACGTGGCCGGCGCCGCCTCCCCCGAGCTCTCCGACGCCGGGGTGTTCAACCTGATCCCGATGGTCTTCGAGCGGCTCACCGCCGGCCTGGCCCCGCGGGTCTTCGGCGGCGACTACCCGACGCCGGACGGCACCTGCGTGCGCGACTTCATCCACGTCTCCGACATCGCCTCGGCGCACGTGGCCGCCGCCGCGCGGCTGGCCGCCGACCCGGCCGGGGACACCTCGCTGGTGCTCAACATCGGCCGCGGCGAGGGCGTCAGCGTCCAGGAGATGCTGGCGGTGATCGGCGAGGTCACCGGCTACGACACCACCGCCGAGGTGACCCCGCGCCGCCCCGGCGACCCCGCCCGGGTGGTGGCCTCAGCCGACCTGATCCACCGCGAGCTGGGCTGGAGCGCGCGCCACGGCGTGGCGGAGATGGTCGCCTCCGCGTGGGAGGGCTGGTGCGCCCGCCACCCGGGCGCCCGCAGGGCCTGACGGCCCGGTGCGGCGGCGGGGCCTGCGCCCCGCCGCCGACGGGACTCAGCGGGCGGGCACCGCGGTGCCGTAGAAGGCGTCCAGCGCGTACACGCAGCGGTCCTTGGAGCCGACGAAGACCCGCCCGCCGACCGCCACCGGCGAGCCGGTGAGCTCGCCCTTGGTGCCGAGCTCCCAGCGCAGCTGACCGCTCACCAGGTCCAGGGTGTGCAGCGAGTGGTCCCGGCTGCCCAGGTGCACCAGCCCGTCGGCCACCGCCGGCGAGCCGACGATCTCGCCGCGCGCCGTGTAGCGCCAGCGCTCCCGGCCGGTCGCCGCCTCGAAGGCGTACAGCACCTCGCCGCTGCCGACCAGCACCATGCCGTCCGCGACGACCACCGGCTCGGCGCCCTGGCGGCTGCCGGTGACCCCGCGCCAGCGGTCCAGGCCGGTGGCGGCGTCCAGCGCGTAGACCGTTCCCAGGTAGTCGGCCACGTAGACCGCGTCGGCGTCGAGGGCGGGCGGGGTGAACAGCACCACCGGTGCCTCGAAGCGCCAGCGCTCGACCCCGCTGGCCGCGTCCAGCGCGTACACCCGGGTGCCGGCCGTGACGTACAGCACGCCGCCGCGCTCGACCGGGTGCGAGGGCACGTCCTCGCCGACCGGGAAGGACCAGCGCAGGCCCGCACCGCGCGGGTCGACGCAGCGCAGCCGCCCGGCGCCGTAGTAGTAGGCCGCGCCGCCCACCAGGACCGGACCGGACTGCGGGTTCTCGTAGTCCTGCTGGGCGTCGTCGGCGCGCCACAGCTCGGCGCCGTTGGCCGCCGAGCGCAGCTGGACACCGCCTCCCCTGATGCCGGAGCAGAGCACGCCGTCGGCGGCGGAGAGCGAGTAGACCCAGCCGTCCAGCGTGGTGCGCCAGCGCTCGGTGCCGTCCGCGGCGTCCACGGTGTACAGGTGCGGGCCGTCGGCGGCGTGCACCCGGCCGGCGTCCACCGCGAGCGCCCAGGCGACGTCCCGGGTCTTGTAGCGGCGCTCGCCGGAGCCGATGTCCAGCGCGTGCACCTCGAAGCTGGAGATGAAGAGCGTGCCGTCGGCGACCACCGGGGTGCCCCAGACGTCGTTGGACATCCGGAACCGCCAGGGGCGCCAGCGGGCCGCCGGGGCCGGCTGCGGCGGCGGCGTGGGGGCCGTCCGGCGGACCCAGTCGGTCGTGGCCGGGGCGGTGCTCGGTCCGGGCTGCTCGTGCTCGGCCCGCGGCCCCGGGCCTATCCGCACCGAGGCGCCGGACAGCTGCACCTCGACGGCGCCGCCGCCGCCGGTGGGCGCGCGGTGCTTGTTCGGGGAGGCGATCTTCGCGGTCGGGATCTCGGCCCCGGACGGCGGCGCGGTGTGCACCGGCCCGGCGGGCGGCGGCAGGTGCCGGCCGGCCGCGTCGGTGCGCGGGTCGGCGGGCCCGTGGGCCTGCGGGGGGACCTGCGGGTGCGGCGGGGCCGCGTACGGCTGCGGGGGCGGCTGCGGCGGGGCGGCCGGGCCCTGCGGCGGGCGCGCAGCCGCGGACCGGCGGCCGCGCTTGCGCTCGATCAGCTCCAGCGCGTTGGCCGGAAGCCAGTCCCCGGCCTCGCCGGAGGCGTCGTCCCGGGAGAAGAGGTGCGGGGCCAGCTCGGCCTGGATCTGCGCCGGGGTGGGCCGGTGCTCGGCCGCCTGCTGCATGCAGGCCCGGACCAGGTCCATCAGCTCGGGCGGCATGCCGGTCAGGTCCGGCTCCTCGCGCAGCAGCTGGAACACCGTCTCGACCGGGTTGGAGCCCCGGTAGGGCGGGTGTCCGGTGGCACAGAAGACCATCAGGGAGCCGAGCGAGAAGACGTCGCTGGCGCCCCGGACGGTCCGGCTGTCCCGGGCCTGCTCGGGGGACATGTAGGCGGGGGTGCCGACCGCGACGTTGGTCATGGTGAGCCGGGTGTTGGAGACCCCCGCCGCGATGCCGAAGTCGATCACCTTCGGGCCGTCCTCGACCACCAGGACGTTGGAGGGCTTGAGGTCGCGGTGGATCAGCCCGGCCGCGTGGATCGACTGCAGGGCCTCCGCTATGCCGGCGACCAGCCAGCGGGTGGCATCCACCGGCAGCGGGCCGCAGTCCTCGACCAGGTCCTCCAGCGAGGGCGCCGGGATGTAGGCCGTCGCCAGCCAGGGCACCCGCGCGTCCGCGTCGGCGTCCACCACCGCCGCCGTGTAGAAGCCGCCGACCGTCTTGGCGGCCGCGATCTCCCGCGCGAAGCGGACCCGGAACAGCTCGTCCTCGGCCAGCTCCCCCCGGACGGTCTTGATGGCCACCCGTCGCCCGGACGCGGACCGCGCCAGGTAGACCAGGCCCATCCCGCCCGCGCCGAGCCGCCCCAGCACCTCGAAGGGCCCGATCCGCCTCGGATCGTGCGCCGTCAGCTGGTCCACTCCGCTGCCACCTCCCCGTTGTCCGCACCCGCCGCGTGGTGCTGGCCCCGATTCTCCAATGCCGCCCGGCGCATCTCCAACCTCCCCCGCCCGGAGAGCACCGCGCGACCGTCCCGGGAGGGCCCCGGGAGCGCTCCCGGGTCAGCGGGAACGGAACGGCCGGATTCTGACGCCCGCTCCGGCCCCGGCTTGCATCTGCGGGCCGGACCGTCCTCTTCGGGATGGTCCCGGACCCACCCCACATCGTCACACTCCGTCACCCGACCACCCCTCAGCGAACTCGCCGTCACGCTGTGAGATCAAAAGCACACGGGGGGGCTTCAACAGGGGCCCGTGAATATCCGTCCGAAGCGGATGATGCCGCTATACCAACCCCCGTGCGGAGTAATAGTCGCATCACCGAATCGCGCCAAGATCGTGCCACGGTAAGCTGACGGCATGACAGGACAAGTTCGCACCGTCGACGGTCGCGTCGCCGGGCGACGCGGACAGGAGACGCGGCAGAAGCTGCTCGACTGCCTCCGCGAGATGCTCAGCACGTCGCCCTATCGGGACGTCAAGGTCATCGACGTCGCCCGTATGGCGGGTACCTCCCCCGCGACCTTCTACCAGTACTTCCCGGATGTCGAGGGCGCAGTCCTCGAAATCGCCGAGGAAATGGCCAAGGACGCCGACACCCTCAAAGAGCTGGTGGCCGGAAAGTCCTGGGCAGGGAAGTCCGGACCGACCACTTCGGAAGAACTGGTCGACGGATTCCTCGCCTTCTGGCGCAAGAACGACGCCATTCTCCGAGTGGTCACGCTCGGTGCCGCCGAAGGGGACAAGCGGTTCTTCAAGATCCGCATGACGGTCCTCAACGCGGTCGCCAAGCCACTCGCGGAAGCCGTCAAGGAACTCCAGGCGAAGGGTCAGGCCGACAAGTCGCTCGACCCGAACGCCGTGGCCGGGGCCCTGGTCTCGCTGCTCGCTTCGGCGGCCGAGCACCAGAAGGCCTTCACTTCCTGGGGCGTCAAGGTCAAGGACCTCAAGCCCAACCTCGCTCCCCTGGTGTACCTGGGCGTCACCGGCAAGAAGCCGCCCAAGTAGACCTACCACCCACCCCACCATCCGCTCCGCGCGCAGCCCCGGCCTCCTGTCCGGGGAACGACGGACGGCGGCCGTGTCCTCGGGGGAGGTCCGCCGACGTACCGCACGCGCGCCAGACATGCCGGTGGGCGGGCACCCCTCGCAGGGGTGCCCGCCCACCGGCATTCGTCCTTCTCGGGGCCTTCCGGGCCCCGGAACCGCCCTCACCCGGGCTACGGGCAGCGCACGACCAGGGTCAGCACACGACTAGGGGCAGCGCACGACCTGGCCGGCGTACGCCAGGCCACCGCCGAAGCCGAAGAGCAGGACCGGGTCCCCGGGCGACAGCTCGCCGCGCTCGACCAGCTTGGAGAAGGCGAGCGGGATGGAGGCGGCCGAGGTGTTGCCGGACTCGACCACGTCCCGGGCCACCACGGCGTCGCCGAGGCCCAGCTTCTTGGCGATCGCGTCGATGATCCGCAGGTTGGCCTGGTGCGGGACGAAGCCCTTCAGCTCGGCCGGGTCGATCCCGGCCCGCTCGCAGGCCTGCCGGGCGAGCGGGGCGAGCTGGGTGGTGGCCCAGCGGAACACCGACTGGCCCTGCTGGCTGATCACCGGGTCCCAGCCGGTGATCACCACGGCGTCGCCCTTCTCCGGCTCGGAGCCCCAGACCACCGGGCCGATGCCGGGCTCGTCGCCCTCCTCCTGGGCCTCGACCACCGCGGCTCCCGCGCCGTCGCCGAAGATCACGCAGGTGGAGCGGTCGGTCCAGTCGAGGGTGTCGGACATCCGCTCGGCGCCGATCACCAGGGCACGACGGGCCGCGCCGGCCCGGATCGCGTGGTCGGCGGTGGCCAGGGCGTACGAGAAGCCGGAACAGACCGTGTTGATGTCGTACGCGGCGGGCGAACGCACGCCGAGCCGGGCGGCCACCGCGGCGGCCGTGTTGGGACTGCGCTCGATCGCGGTGCAGGTGGCGACCACGACGAGGTCGATCTCCTCCGCCGTCCGGCCGCTCTTGGCGAGCGCCTTCTGCGCGGCCTCGGCGGCGAGGTCGACCAGGGTCTCGCCCTCGGCGATGTGCCGGGTACGGATGCCCACCCGGCTTCGGATCCACTCGTCGTCGGTGTCGACGAGCGCCGCCAGGTCGTCGTTGCTGAGGACCTTGGGGGGCTGGTAGTGCCCGAGTGCCACAATGCGCGAACCGCTCATGCTGCCATGGAACCGGGTTACCCGCTGGTCCGCGGGGCATGACCGGCGACAGGATCCGCGCTCATGATCTGTAGGGGATCGACAATGGGCGTTGGGGGGCTTGGGTCGCGCGTATGCCGAGGTCAGGTGGCCAGGGTAGCTGTGTCGCCCATCACGATGACCGGGTGGGCCGCCGGGTCCAGGGTGCGGATCAGCTGGGCCATCTTGTCCTCGGGTATCGACACGCAGCCGTGGGTGGGCCCGTCGTGGTCCACGTGGAGCCAGATGCCGCCGCCCTTCTTGGAGCCCATCGGGCGGCGCGTGTCGAGCGGGGAGTTGCCGGCGACGCGGTTGTAGTTGATCGCGACCACGTAGTCGAAGGAGCCGGCCAGCTGGTCGCCGAAGAAGCCCGTGCCGGAGACCACGAAGTTCGGGTCCTTGTCGTACGGGAGCTTGCTGCCCGGGTCTGCCAGGCGGCCCCCGGCGTCGCTGAGGCCGAAGACGCCGATCGGGCTGCGCAGGTCGCCCTCGTTGTGGTCGGCGGTCCAGCCGTTCTTGCCGTTGTGGCCCTGCCAGGTCTCGCCGGCCAGCCAGCGGCCCTCGGGGGTGCGGGTCCAGAGGACGACGGTGTTCTTGTCGGTGTTCTTGTCCGCGCCGGAGGCGACCAGGACCTGGTTGGTCCCGGCGGGGATCTTCGCGGTGAAGGTCGCACCGAGGCCGGGTATCGCGGCCACCGAGGCGTCCTGGCGGGCCTCGCCGCGGGCCGCGGCCGGGGCGGCGGCCTGCCGGTCGGAGGCGGCCTGGACGGCGGCGGGGGCGGGCTGGTCGGGCTTGCTGACGCCGTCCGGGCCGGGGCCGTCGGCGGCCGCGAGGCCGGGCTTGGCCTCGTCCTGGCCGACGGTGTACCAGCCGGCGGCGGCCGCGACCAGCAGGGCGGTGCCGGCCATCACGGCCTTGCCGTGACGTTTCTGCTTCACCTTGCGCCGTCGGCCCCGGGCTGCTGCCCGGCCGCCCTCGACGGGGACGGCGACCGGCACGACGGGGGCGAGGGGCGCGAGCGGCGCGGGGGCCGGCTCGTAAACGGCGGGACCGGGCTCGTAGCCGACGGGCTCGTAGCCGGTGGACTCGTAGCCGGTGGACTCGTGGACGGCGGGCTCGTAGCCGGCCGGTTCCGGCGCGGACGGGTGGCCGTGGGCCTCGGAGTACCCGTCAGGGAACTGCTCGTACGGCTGCTCGTAGGACTGCCCGTACGGCTGGGCGTAGGGCTGCTCGTACGACCGGTACACCCCGTCGCCGTACTCCTGCCCGACCGGCTCCTGGTACGCCTGCGGGTACGGCTCGTAGGTGCCGTACGGCGCCTCGTGCGACTGCTGCGGCACCCCGTACACCGGTTCCTGCATCGGCTCGTACGGCGGGTACTCGGTGGCGCGATGAGAACCGGACATGCCGTCGATCCTGCCAAACGCCACACCCGTTGGTAAACCCGGGTCGCGTGCGGAGGCCGTGAAGGCACCGCCGCCCCGGACCGCGGGGCGGCCGGGGCGGCGGGGAAGTGCGCAGGTCGGAGGGCGGGTCAGAGGCGCATCGCCTGCGGGGACTCACGGCGCATCGGGTCCGGGCCCTCGTACTCGCGGATGATCTCGTAGCGGGTGTTCCGCTCGACCGGGCGGAAGCCGGCGTCGCGGATCAGGCCGAGCAGGTCGTCGCGGCCGAGCTTGTTCGGGGTGCCGAAGTTGTCCGCGTCGTGGGTGATCTTGTACTCGACCACCGAGCCGTCCATGTCGTCCGCGCCGTGGCTGAGCGCCAGCTGGGCGGTGGCGACGCCGTGCATCACCCAGAAGACCTTGACGTGCGGGACGTTGTCGAAGAGCAGCCGGGAGACCGCGAAGGTCTTCAGCGCCTCGGCGCCGGTGGCCATCTCCGTGCGGGCCATCAGCTTGTTGCGCACGACGCCGTCCTTGGAGTCGTGGAAGTCGTGCTGGTAGCGCAGCGGGATGAAGACCTGGAAACCGCCGGTCTCGTCCTGCAGCTCGCGCAGCCGCAGCACGTGGTCCACCCGGTGGCGGGGCTCCTCGATGTGGCCGTACAGCATGGTGGCCGGCGTCTTGAGGCCCTTCTCGTGCGCCAGGCGGTGGATCCGCGACCAGTCCTCCCAGTGGGTGTCGTGGTCGACGATGTGCTGGCGGACCTCCCAGTCGAAGATCTCCGCGCCGCCGCCGGTCAGCGACTCCAGGCCGGCGTCGATCAGCTCGTCCAGGATCTCGTCGGCGGGCAGGCCGCTGATCTTCTCGAACCAGTGGATCTCGGTGGCGGTGAAGGCCTTCAGCGAGACGTTCGGCAGGGCCGCCTTCAGCTCCCGCAGCGAGCGCGGGTAGTAGCGCCACGGCAGGGTCGGGTGCAGACCGTTGACGATGTGCAGCTCGGTGAGGGACTCGACCTCCATGGCCTTGGCCAGGCGGACGGCCTCCTCGATGCGCATCGTGTAGGCGTCCTTCTCGCCCGGCTTGCGCTGGAACGAGCAGTACGCGCAGGACGCGCTGCACACGTTGGTCATGTTGAGGTGACGGTTGACGTTGAAGTGGACGACGTCGCCGTTCTTCCGCGTCCGCACGTGGTGGGCCAGCCCGCCCAGCCAGGCCAGGTCGTCGCTCTCGTAGAGCGCGATCCCGTCCTCGCGGGTCAGCCGCTCACCCGCGTAGACCTTCGCCTCCAGCTCGCGCTTGAGCCCTGCGTCCATGCGGTGACCCGCCTCCTCCGACATTCGATTCCTTGCCGGAACGAGCGTACGCCTATGCCGAGAGCAGCTCTGCGAGCAGTGCGGGTTCGATGTTCCCGCCGCTGACCACGGCGGCCACCGACTGGCCCCCGGTCTCGGCGGCCCGGTGGAAGTACGCGGCCGGTGCGACCGCCCCGGACGGCTCGGCGACCAGCCGGCCGCGGCGGGCCAGCAGGGCCACGGTGGCGCGGATCTCGTCCTCGGTGACGGTGACGATGTCGTCCACGTAGGCGGTGATGTGCTCGTACGGCAGCACGCCGACGGACGGGGTGCGCAGACCGTCCGCGATGGTGCGGTAGGTGTCGGCGACCGGCCAGGCGAGGCGGCGGCCGGCCCGCAGGCTGGCCTGCGCGTCGGCGGCCAGCTCGGGCTCCACGCCGACCACCCGGATGCCCGGGCGGGTCAGCTTGAGCGCGGCCGCCGTGCCGCCGATCAGGCCGCCGCCGCTGACCGGCACCAGGACGGTGTCCAGCCCGGCCGGGGCGTCCTCGGCGATCTCCAGGCCGACCGTGCCCTGGCCCGCGATGATGAACGGGTCGTCGTACGGCGGCACCCAGACGTAGCCGTGCCGCTCGGCCAGCTCGCCCGGCAGGGTGTCCCGCTCCTCCGGCGACACCAGGATCACCTCGGCGCCGAACGCCCGGGTGGCCTCCACCTTCACCGCCGGCGAGGTGTCCGGCATCACGATCACGGCCTTGACGCCGAGCAGCCCCGCCGCGTACGCCACCGCCTGCGCGTGGTTGCCGCTGGACTGGGCGACCACGCCGCGCGCCCGCTCGTCCGCGGTGAGCGCGGCCAGCCGGTTGTAGGCGCCGCGGGTCTTGAAGGCCCCGGTCGGCTGGAGGTTCTCGGGCTTCAGCCAGAGCCTGCGCTCCCCCTCGGCCGCCCAGGGGGCGGGAACCAGCGGGGTGCGCACGGCGACCCCCGCGATCCGCTGCCGAGCGGAGCGCAGCTCCTCCAGACCGACCAGTGCCATGCGTCACTCTCCTACAGGAGGAAGTTCACTCACCCGGTTCTCCCACTTCGTGGAGAGTACGACGGTGGTGCGGGTGCGGGCTACGCCCTTCGTCCCCGAGATCCGCTTCACCACCGACTCCAGGCCGGCCACGTCAGCCACCCGGACCTTGAGCATGTACGAGTCGTCACCCGCGATGAACCAGCAGTCCTCGACCTCGTTGAGGTCCTTCAGCCGGAACGCGACGTCCTCGTGGTCCGCCGCGTCCGTCAGCTGGAGGCCGATCAGGGCCGTGACGCCGAAGCCGAGCGAGGCCGGGTTGACCGTCGCGCGGTAACCCGTGATGACCCCGGCCTGCTCCAGGCGGTTGATGCGGTCCGTGACGCTCGGGCCGGAGAGTCCGACCAGCCGGCCCAGCTCGGCGTAGGACGCACGGCCGTTCTCCCGGAGCGCCTGGATGAGCTGTCTGTCCACCGTGTCCATATACCGTCCGCGTCCTTCCGAACCTCTCCAGACCCACAGATCATTATCCGGATTCAAAGGCGCCGTGCGCCGACCGACCCGGATATCGCAGAGAAGATACTCTCCCGCCCTCGGTCTCCTTACTCCCCCTCAGCCGGAACGCCCTCATTCCGGTCGGCCCGGCGGGCCGCCGCGCCCAACTCCCCCTCCCAGCGCAGGTACAGGGAATGTGGCACGCCGACGGCGTCGAGGACCCGTCCGGCCACGAAATCCACGAGTTCGCGCACGGTGGAGCCGCCGGCGTAGAAACCGGGCGAAGCGGGCAGGACGACCGCGCCCTGCGCGTCGAGTTCCACCAGGTGCTTCAACGTCACCCCGTTGAGTGGCGTCTCGCGCACGCACACGACCAGCGGGCGGCGCTCCTTGAGGGTGACGCTGGCGACCCGCTGCAGCAGGTCCTTGCTCAGGCCCAGCGCGATCCCGGCCACCGCCCCGGTGGTCGCGGGCACCACCAGCATGCCCTTGGCCGGGTACGAGCCGCTGGAGGGGCCGGCCGCGAAGTCCCCGGCGGGCCAGTAGCGGACGTCGTCCAGGCCGCCCCCGGAGCCCTCCACACCCAGCCAGGCGGCCAGGTCGGTGCGCCAGTGGGCGTCCCGGAAGGAGATGCCGGTCTCGTCCAGGATGGTCAGCCGGGCGGCCCGGCTGACGATCAGGTCCACCGCCTCACCCGCGGCCAGCAACCCCCGGATCACCGAGGCCGCGTACGGCGTCCCCGACGCGCCCGAGACCCCGACCACCCACGGCTGACGCTTCGCATGTCCCATGGGCCATTTCTATCCGGCTTCACCGGGCGGAGCCCCATCGGCGGTCGGCACTGGGAGGATGGGCGCATGGCAGCGACCCTCGTCGACCTCACCCATCAGGTGACCACCGCGATGCCGGTCTACCCCGGCGACCCGGCGGTCGTGCTGGCGCCCGCGCTCACCACCGCGACCGCCGGGGTGAACGTGCTGGCCCTGCACCTCGGCTCGCAGTCCGGGACGCACGTGGACGCGCCGTACCACGTGGACGTCACCTGGCCGACCCTGGACGGGCTGCCGCTGGAGCGGTTCACCGGTCCGGCCGTGCTGGCCGACCTGCGCGGGCTGGAGCCCCGGGCGGCCGTCACGCCGGAGTTGCTGGCGCCCGCGCTGGAGCGGGCCGGGGACTCCGGCGAGGGCACCGTCCTGCTGCTGGCCACCGGCTGGGCCCGGCACTGGGGCACCGACACCTACCTCGCCCACCCCAGCCTGACCGCGGAGGCCGCCGAGGCCATCGTGGCCGCCGGGATCCGGACGGTC
The DNA here is from genome assembly GCF_040651155.1 of Kitasatospora sp. NPDC048545. Taxonomy (NCBI): domain Bacteria; kingdom Bacillati; phylum Actinomycetota; class Actinomycetes; order Kitasatosporales; family Streptomycetaceae; genus Kitasatospora; species Kitasatospora sp. NPDC048545. The sequence continues at coordinate 235,653 of NZ_JBEZIQ010000005.1, read as the reverse complement.
GGGGTGGACGCGCTCAGCGTCGACCCGACGCCCGACCCGGGCCCGGGCGACCCCGCGGTGGCGGCACTGCTCGCCGACCTCACCGACGAGCACGACCAGGGCGCCGCCGACGAGCCGACGCTCGCCGCACACCGGGTGCTGCTGGGGGCGCCGGGCGGCGGGGTGATCGCCGAGAACCTGACCGACCTGCGGGCGCTGCTGGCGGCGCAGGAGGCCGGCCGGCCGGTGGAGGTCTCGCTGTTCCCGTTGCGGCTGGTCGCGGCGGACGGCGCACCGGTGCGGGCGGTGGCCCGACTGGGCTGAGCCGCGCCGATCTCCGCCACCGGTACGCCACTTGGTCTAGACCATCCCCCGGTGGCGCCAGTACGCTGTCCGCCCATGGCTGAGATCATCGGAGTGATCGAGCGACTCTGGCGCTACCCCGTGAAATCCACCGGCGGCGAGCGGCTCGACTCCGTCGAGGTGGACGGGCGCGGCCTGGCCGGCGACCGCCTCTACGCCGTCCGCGACGCCACCGGGAAGCTCGGCTCCGGCAAGAACACCCGCCGCTTCCGGCGGATGGACGGCCTGCTCCGCCTCTCCGCCCGCCTCGGCCACCGGATCGACGGACCTGAGCTGTTCGACCCACTCGGACGCCCGGTCGACCGGCCGACCGCCTTCCTGCGCGCCTACCTCCAGCGCGAGGACGTCGAACTCGCCCGGGAGGACGCCGTCCCGCACTTCGACCGGCTGCCGGTCAGCCTGCTCACCACCGCCACCCTGGACTGGGTCCGCGAGGCCGTCCCGTTCGCGGTGGTCGACGAGCGCCGGTTCCGGCCCAACATCGTGCTGCGCACCCCGCCCGGCACCCCGCCGTTCGTCGAGGACACCTGGTTCGGCCACCAGGCCCGCGGCGAGGCCCCGGACAGCGCCCACCTCGCCTTCGTCACCTCCAGCGAGCGCTGCGCGATGACCGGCGCCCCGCAGCCGGGACTGCCGCACGCGCCGGAGATCCTCAAGGCCGTCGTGCACGCCCACGACGGCCGCCTCGACGCGCTCGCCACGGTCGCCACCCCGGGCCGGCTCCGGGTCGGAGACCGGCTCGAACTCGGCTGACGCTCCGTCAGGTCCGTTGCCGCGGCGGGCCGATCGGACAGAAGGGCTGCCCGGCCGGATCGGCGAAGACGCTCCACCGGCCCGCGTCGTACAGGTGCGCTGCACCGAGGGCGAGCGCCGCCCGCCCGGCGGCGGCCAGGCCCTCGACGTCGAGGTCCGGGTGCGCCTACTGGGGGTGCTCCGGGTCGGGCCGGCGCGGCGGGCGGTGGTCGGCGACGCGCTGGAAGCAGAGCGCCGGACCGCCGCCGAGGTGCAGCGTGGATCAGTCCGCGCCCAGCGACCAGGGCGGGTCGGCTCCGGCGGGCCTACGACCCGGGCAGGGCGACCGCGCGCAGGTAGCAGTCGACGAAGTGGTCGATGGCCCGCTCCACCGAGGGCAGTCCGGCGCCGAAGGCGGGCTCCAGCACCGGACGCAGCAGGATGTGCGTGATCAGCGGGCCGAGCAGCAGCTGGACCAGCACCGGGACCGGCAGCGGCCGCAGCCGCCCGGCCTCGATGTGCGGCAGCAGCAGCCGGTTGAGGCCGTCGTACGTCCGTGGCAGGTTGGCGCCCATCATTGCGGCGGCGGGGCCGTCCGGGCGGCTGAACAGGTCGGCGAAGACCGCCGGGACGACCCGCGGCTCCTGGGCGAAGGACGCGGCGAAGGTCTCGTAGAGCGCCCGTACGGCGCCTTCCAGGTCCTCCGGCGGGTCGGCCGCGAGCGCCTCCAGGTCCGGCAGCGGCCCGTACTGTCCGAAGACGGCGGCGAGCAGGCCGTCCCGGCCCTCGAAGACGGTGTGCAGGCTCGGCAGCGAGCACCCGGCCCGGTCGGCGACGGCGTCCAGGGTGATCCCGGCCAGGCCGCGCTCGGCCACCAGGTGGGCCGCCGCCTCGATCGCGCGCTCGCGCACCGGCGGCCGCCCGCCCGGGTCGACCCCGGCCTGCCGGACGGCCTCGTCCAGGGCCGCCCGGGAGCCGCCGAGCCGCCGCAGCAGCGTGCTGCGGGAGATGCCCGCCGCGGCCGCGATCCCCGTCAGCGGAACGTCTGCGACGTCCTGGCCCCGCTCCTTCGCCGCCGCGAGGGCGGCCGCCACCAGCTCCTTCATGTGGAGCATCGTACTACTTGACACCTGAGACGGTTCCAGAGAATCTGTCTATACGAGTTCCACACGGACGGCGACCAGCCGGACACCGATCGAACACGAAAGGAGGACGGCCATGAGTGTCGTGATCTCCGGGGGCGGACCGGCCGGAATGATGCTGGGCCTGTTACTGGCCCGCGCAGGCATCGAGGTGACCGTGCTGGAGAAGCACGGGGACTTCCTGCGCGACTTCCGCGGCGACACCGTCCACGCGTCCACCGTGCGGCTGATGGACGAGCTCGGCCTGGGCCGCAAGTTCGCCGCACTGCCGCAGAGCCGCCTGGGCAACCTGGTGGTGACCGTGCCCGGCGCCGGCCCGGTCGCGCTGAGCGCCTACGACCGGATGCGTGCCCCGTACGACTACATCGCGATGATCCCGCAGTGGGACCTGCTGAACTTCCTGGTCGAGGAGGCGCGACAGGAGCCCGCCTTCACCGTGCGGATGAACACCGAGGCGACCGGCCTGCTCCGGGAGGGCGACCGGGTGGTCGGCGTGCGGTACCGCACCCGGGACGGCGAGGAGGGCGAGCTGCGCGCCGCGCTCACCGTCGCCGCCGACGGCCGGCACTCCACCCTGCGCCGGGAGTCCGGGCTGGTGCCCGAGGAACACCCCGTGCCCTTCGACACCTGGTGGTTCCGGCTCCCCCGGCACGCCCACGAACAGGCCGCGCCGCCCAGCCTCGTCCCCGGCTTCGGCCCCGGCGACCTCGCCCTGAGCTTCGCCCGGGCCGACTACTTCCAGGTCGCCTACTTCCGGGCCAAGGGCAGCGACCCCCAGCTGCGCGCCGAGGGCATCGCGCACTTCCGCGAACGGATCGCCCGGCTGCTGCCCCAGTACGCGGACCGGGTCGACCGCCTGGAGAGCCTGGACGACGTCCACCTGCTCGACGTCAGGCTGAACCGGCTGGACCGCTGGTACCAGGACGGGCTGCTGCTGATCGGCGACGCCGCCCACGCGATGTCCCCGGCCGGCGGCGTCGGCATCAACCTCGCCATCCAGGACGCCGTCGCGGCCGCGACCCTGCTCGCCGAACCCCTGCGGCGCGGCCGCCCGACCGTCGCGGCCCTCGCCCGGGTGCAGCGCCGCCGGTGGCGGCCGACCGTGATCATGCAGCGGTTCCAGCGGACCCTGCACCGCGTGATGTTCGAGCCCGCCCTCACCGGCCGCCGGGTCGGACCGCCGACCCCGCTGGTGCTGCTCGCCCGCTACGCCCCCGGGTTCCCGCTGCTGCTCTCCCGCATGATCGCCTTCGGCCCGCGGCCGGAACACGCTCCGGCCTTCGCCCGGCGCGACACCTGAAGTTCACTCGTCCGGGTGGACCTCACGGCGGGGAGCGGACGACTGCGGGAGCCTTCCCGCCGAGACTGACAGTCAGTCGGTCATGACGCCGAGCCTCCGGAGGCCGCCATGTCCGACATCCCGACGACCCTCGAATACACCAAGGACCACGAGTGGGTGTCGACCACGGGGAAGGGAGGGGCCCGCGTGGGCATCACCCACTACGCCCAGCGGCAGCTCGGCGACATCGTCTTCGTGGAACTCGCCGAAGAGGGGAGGAAGTTCACGGACGGCGAGGCGTTCGGAACCGTCGAGTCGGTCAAGTCGGCGAGCGAGCTGTACGCGCCGCTCACCGGGTCGATCGCCGCAGTGAACGCGGAGCCGGCCGAAGACCCCGAGCTCATCAACCAGGACCCGTACGGCGACGGCCGGCTCGTCGAGATCACGGCGACGACGACAGAGCCGGACGGCCTGCTCACGGCGGCCGAGTACGGGGCCTACGTCTCCGAAGGGGAGCAGCGGCCGCCCCGGCACTCCGGTTTCCCGCCGACCCGGCCGTTCGGACGGGCGGGTCGGCGGGAACGACCGATGGCATGACGATCCCTCACCGCTCGACCGGCACCGGCGACCACCACGTCCTGGTCCTGCACGACTGGTTCGGCACCAGCGCGGGCTGGGGCCCGTTCCTCGACTACCTCGACGGCCACGCCTTCAGCTACGCCTTCCTCGACTACCGCGGCTACGGCGAGCGCCGGGACGTCACCGGCGCGTACACGCTCGCCGAGATCGCCTCCGACGCGCTCGCCCTCGCCGACCAGCTCGGCTGGGACCGCTTCTCGCTGGTCGGCCACTCGATGGGCGGCAAGGCCGCTCAGCAGGTGCTCGCCGAGGCGCCACTGCGGGTGCGCAAGCTGGTCGGCCTGGCCCCGGTGCCGGCCGGGGCGTACCCGCTGGACGAGGCCGGCGAGGCGCTGTTCCACGGCGCCGCCGGGGACCGGGAGAAGCGCCTCGCGATCCTCGACCTGGTCACCGGCCGGCGGGCGGGCCGGGTCTGGCTGGACCGGATGGTCGACCAGTCCCTGCGGCTGTCCACGCCCGAGGCCTTCGGCGGCTACGTCCGCGACTGGACCACCGCCGACCTGGAGCGCCGGATCAGCGGAAACCCGGTGCCGGTCAAGGTCATTGTCGGCGCGCACGACCTCGCGCTGACCGCCGACGTCATGCGCGGCACCTGGCTCAGCCACTACCCCAACGCGGAGCTGGAGGAGCTCGGCGGCAGCGGGCACTACCCGATGTACGAGGCCCCGGTCGCCCTGGCGGCCTCGCTGGAGGGCTTCCTGCACGACTGACGCCGGGGTCGTGGTGCGCGGTGCGCCGACCGGGCCCGGGGCCGCGCACCACGACGCTCAGGCGGGGCCGGGGCACGGGACGGGACCGCGGACGGCGACGAGGGCCGCCCGTCCTCGCGCCAGCCGTCGGGGCGGGAGAGCAGGTCGGCGAGGAGGCCGCGGGCGGTGTAGCCGAGGCGACGGTCCTGGAGGAGTCCGTTCGGAAGGACCGAGAAGAAGCGCGTCTGCGCGCCACGAGGGATCCGCACGGGGAGCGGTTGCTCCTGCCCACGTTCGCCACGGAACGCAACACGCCGGCCACTCTTGGTGTGAACCGGATCGACGGATGGTCGGCGCTCGAAGCACCGGGGGGCGCAGGCGAGTTGGCGCACGCCCCCTGGACGATGACGAATGGACCCGAGACCCGTACGCATTGGGCGTCTCATCTTCGTCACATACGTTCTAGACATGACAGAAAAGCGAGTTGACGACGCGTCGCCTGTGCTGGTGGTCGGCGTCTCCGGGACGGTCGGACGGCACGTCGGGCTGCAGCTCGCGGCCGCGGGAGTGCGGGCGCGGCCCCTGACGCAGCGGAACCTGCTCGACCCGATGTCGCTGGAGGCCGCCGCCCAGGGCGCTGGCGCGGTGCTGCTCGGCTGGCCGTACCCGACCGCCGACGCGGCGGCGGACGCGGTGGGCGTGCTGGCCCGGGAGGTCGGGCGGGTGGTGTTCCTGTCCTCCGCCGTCCCCGACCGGCCGGAGGGCGAGATCGAGGCACTGCTCGCCGCGAGCGGAGTGCGGCACACCGTGCTGCGGGCGCACGGCTTCGCCGCCGCGCTGCAGTGGGCGGAGGAGATCCGCTCCGCGGGCGCGGTGCGGGGCTACGGCGGCGCGGCCGGGCTCGGCCCCGTGGACGAGCGGGACATCGCGGCGGTCGCCGTCCGGGCCCTGGTCGAGGACGGCCACGATGGCGCCCGCTACGTGCTGACCGGCCCCGAGTCGCCGACCCAGGCGGAGCAGGTGGGCATCATCGGCGAGGCCGCCGGCCGCCCGGTGAAGTGGGAGGAGATCCCCCGCGAGGCCGCCCGCCACCGGATGTCCGCCACCGGCCGGCCCGGGGCCGCGATCGACGGCACGCTGGACTTCATCCACGCCCGCATCGCCGCCCCCGAACCGGCCACCACCACCGTCCAGGACGTCACAGGCCACCCGGCCCGCAGCTTCCGCACCTGGGCGACGGACCACGCCGCACTGTTCCGCTGAGCCGGTCCGCCGTCGACGAGTAGGCTCGGACGGGGCGAGAGGAGCGCCCCGTGAGCCAGCGAGTGTCGGACGGAGTCGAGTTCATCCCCCGGCCCGAGAAGACCCCCGCCTCGCTCAAAGCCGCACTCGCCGTGGTGGCCGCCGACCGGCTTCCCGAGATGGCCGAAGGACAGACCAGGGCCATGGCCGGAGCCCCCGAGGCCGGGAGCATCAACCCCATCCGCGCCTTCGTCGCCCACTGGGCCGCCGTAGTGGAGATCGAACGGGTCCCGGCCACCGCACAGGCCTACCACCGGGCGAACTGCCTCGCCAACCACGCGGCGACCGTCGAGGAGTGCCGTCGGCACGCCACTGACGTCGCCACGATCTACCGGTCCGCCTTCGCGGCGGCGAACGGGTGAGCTGGAGCTGGGAGTACCTGCCCAGCGAGGAACTCGTCGCCGGCGGAGCACCCGCCGCATTCCTCACGGCCATCGAGCAGAAGGCCATCGAGCAGAAGGCCACCGAACTCGTCCGGGTGGCCGAGGCGCTCCACTTGGACCGCACCACACACGAGGGCAGCGGCGAGCCCATGCGTTACCTCGACGTCGCCGGGGGCCTGGTCGCCTACTACGTGGTCCCCCGACTCGAACTCGTCGTCATCTGCCAGGTGACTCCGCCGCCCGCTTGACCGGGGATCAGATCCCGAGGCCGCGGATGACCAGGTCGAGCAGGGCGAAGCAGAACAGCGAGATGCCCACGAAGCCGTTGGTCTGGAAGAACGCCCGGTTGAGCTTCGACAGGTCGTTCGGCTTCACGATGGTGTGCTCGTAGACGAAGGCGCCCGCGACGACGACGAGGCCGATCCAGAACGCCGCTCCGGCGTCCGTCAGGACCGCGAACCAGCCCAGCAGGAGCGTGGTGAGGACGTGGCACGCGCGCGCGCCCCGAATGGCCGCCGGGACCCCGAAGCGGGCCGGCACCGAGCGCACCTTGCCGTGGCGGTCGGACTCGACGTCCTGGCAGGCGTAGATGAGGTCGAAGCCGCCGATCCAGATGCCCACCGCGACGCCGAGGACGACGGCCTCCCAGGACCAGCGGCCCGTCACCGCGAGCCAGGCGCCGACCGGGCCCATGGCCTGGGCCAGGCCGAGGATCGCCTGCGGGAAGTCGGTGAACCGCTTGCCGTACGGGTAGACCACCATCGGCACCACGGCGACCGGCGCGAGCGCCAGGCAGAGCGGGTTGAGCATCGCCGCCGCGCCGAGGAAGACCACCAGCGCCACGGCCGAGCCGACGTACGCGGTCCTCAACGAGACGGCGCCGGTGACCAGTTCGCGCCCGGCCGTGCGCGGGTTACGGGCGTCGATCTCGCGGTCGATGATCCGGTTGGCGGCCATCGCGAAGGTCCGCAGGCCGACCATGCACACCGTGACGACGAACAACTGGCCCCAGTGCACCCGCTTGTCGGCGAGGAACATCGCCGTCAGCGCGGCGATGTACGCGAAGGGGAGCGCGAAGACCGAGTGCTCGATCATCACCAGCCGCAGGAACGCCTTCGTGCGCCCCGGGGTTTCGACAGCAGCCGTACTCATCAGAGCCCGTACTCCTTCCAGCGACGCGAGACGAGGGCGGCGGTGGCCGGGTCCGAGGACACCATCTCCGGCCAGCCGCCGTCCCGGGTGTAGCCCTCCTCGGGCAGCTTGCGGGTGGCGTCGATGCCGGCCTTGCCGCCCCAGAACTGCTGGTAGGAGGCGTGGTCCAGGTGGTCGACCGGTCCTTCGACGACGGTGAGGTCCCGGCTGTAGTCGACGTTGCCGAAGGCCCGCCAGGCGACTTCCCGGTAGTCGTGCACGTCGCAGTCGGCGTCCACCACGATGATCAGCTTGGTCAGCGACATCATGTGCGCGCCCCAGATCGCGTGCATCGTCTTCTGGGCGTGCTTGGGGTACTTCTTGTCGATCGAGACGATCACGCAGTTGTGGAAGCCGCCGGCCTCGGGCAGGTCGTAGTCGACGATGTCCGGGATGATGATCTTCAGCAGCGGCAGGAAGAACCGCTCGGTGAACTTGCCCAGCGGGCCGTCCTCCGTCGGCGGGCGGCCGACCACGATGGACTGCAGGATCGGGCGGCGACGCATCGTCACACAGTCGATCGTGAGCGCCGGGAACGGCTCCTGCGGGGTGTAGAAGCCCGTGTGGTCGCCGAACGGGCCCTCGGGCAGCATCTCACCGGGCTCCAGCCAGCCCTCCAGGACCACCTCGGCGTCGGCCGGGACCTGCAGCGGGACGGTCTTGCAGTCGACCATCCGCACCCGCTCCCCGGCGACGAAGCCGGCGAACAGGTACTCGTCGATGTCGCCCGGCAGCGGGGCGGTGGCCGCGTAGGTGACGGCCGGCGGGCAGCCGAAGGCGATCGCGACCGGGAGGCGCTCGCCGCGCTTCGCCGCCACCGCGTAGTGGTTGCGGCTGTCCTTGTGGATCTGCCAGTGCATCCCGATGGTGCGTCGGTCGTGGCGCTGGAGCCGGTAGAGGCCCAGGTTGCGGACGCCGGTGTCCGGGTCCTTGGTGTGGGTGAGGCCCAGGTTGAAGAAGGAGCCTCCGTCGAGCGGCCAGGTGAAGAGGGCGGGCAGCTCGTCCAGGTTGACATCGTCGCCGGTGAGCACGACCTCCTGCACCAGGGCATCACCGGTCTTCACGTGCCGCGGCGGGACGTGTGCCATCGAGGCGAGCTTGCCGAAGGCGTCGCGGAAACCGGTGAAGCCCTGCGGCAGCTCCGGCTTGAGCAGACCGGCGATCTTCTCGGCGATGTCGTCCGGGCCCTTGAGGCCGAGCGCCTTGGCCAGGCGCCGCTCGGTGCCGAAGACGTTCATCGCGAGCGGCATCGACGAGCCCTTGACGTTCTCGAAGAGCAGCGCGGGGCCCTTGGCCTTCTGCATGCGGTCGACGATCTCGCCGATCTCCAGGTGGGGGTCCACCTCCGCCTTGATGCGCTTGAGGTCGCCCTCTCGGTCGAGGGCCCGGAGAAACGAGCGGAGATCGTCGTATGCCATGCCTGTCAGTATCCGCCACCAGATAGCCTGGCTTGCGTCAAGGGCCCCGGGAAGGCGCCCGCCGCCGCCGCCCGCTGGGGGGAGATCGCAGCCCATGTTGCGGATTCTGCTGACCATCGTCCTTCCGCTCGCGTTCTGGGTCTGGGCGTTCGTCGACTGCCTGACCACGCCCGAGGACGAGGTGAAGCACCTGCCGAAGGTGGTGTGGGTGTTGATCGTGCTGCTCTTCCCGCCACTGGGCCCGATCGCCTGGCTCATCGCCGGCAAGCAGCGCGGCTTCCTGCCGGTCGCGGCCGCCGACGGCCGGCCGGGGCACCCGGCGGGCGGCGGTCCGGGGCACCCTGCCGGGCGCGGCGGGCGCCCGCTCGCGCCGGACGACGACCCCGAGTTCCTCGCCTCGTTGAAGAAGGACGACAAGGACCACGAGTCGATGCTGGAGCGGTGGGAGGCCGATCTGCGCCGCCGGGAGCAGGAACTGCGCGACCGGGACGAGCCGGAGGACGGCCGGAAGAGCTGATCACGGGGGTTCCCGCACTCCCTCAAACGGCCCACCCGGGCGGCTCCGGGTGGGCCGTGGCCTTTTTGGCGCTTCCCTACGACTGGGTGCCGTCTCGCCCGGATGACCGCTGTCCGGGCACCCGGCTTGAGCGGACCTTGAGCGGCACCCAAGACGGCCGTCCTACATTACTGAGGGACGGCCCTGACCTGCGCTTTCCTTCATGCTCAGATCATCGGACCATCACCTGTCCGACAACCCCCGGTATTCGAACGAACACCCAGCGCTCCGGCTCCGACCCGACCGCTTCTGTACAGGCCTGACAGCTAAACGAACCCGACCTTGTACGGAATCGACGCCGAAACCAGCGCACGGCCCCTCGTACAGTCATAAGTGAAGAAAGTGATTCGCGGCCGGGGGCACAGCAGACGTTGGCTGTCGGACAGTTCCCTCACCCTTGGAGTGGTTCGAGATGACGGTTGTGCATGAGGCGCCGGTCGACGGCGAGGTCCCCGAGGTCCCGGCCGACGCCCGCGGGCGGGTCGCCGAGCTGCACGAGCTGCGCGAGAAGGTCCGCCGCGGCCCCAGCGACAAGGCCACCGAGGCCCAGCACGCCAAGGGCAAGCTGACCGCCCGCGAGCGCATCGAGCTGCTGCTGGACGAGGGCTCCTTCCAGGAAGTCGAGCCGCTGCGCCGGCACCGCGCCCAGGGCTTCGGCCTGGAGGCCAAGAAGCCGCACACCGACGGCGTCGTCGTCGGCTGGGGCACCGTCCACGGCCGCACCGTCTTCACCTACGCGCACGACTTCCGGATCTTCGGCGGCGCGCTGGGCGAGGCCCACGCCCAGAAGATCCACAAGATCATGGACATGGCCATCGCGGCCGGCGCCCCGCTGGTCTCGCTGAACGACGGCGCCGGCGCCCGCATCCAGGAGGGCGTCACCGCCCTGGCCGGCTACGGCGGCATCTTCCAGCGCAACACCAAGGCCTCCGGCGTCATCCCGCAGATCTCGGTGATGCTCGGCCCGTGCGCCGGCGGCGCCGCGTACTCCCCCGCACTGACCGACTTCGTCTTCATGGTCCGCGAGACCTCGCAGATGTTCATCACCGGCCCGGACGTGGTCCAGGCCGTCACCGGCGAGAAGATCACCCAGAACGGCCTCGGCGGCGCCGACGTGCACGCCGGTGTCTCCGGCGTGGCCCACTTCATCTACGACGACGAGCAGTCCTGCATCGAGGAGGTCCGCTACCTCCTCTCGCTGCTGCCGCAGAACAACCGCGAGATGCCGCCGCCCGTGGTGAGCGAGGACCCGGTCGAGCGGCGCAACGACAGCCTGCTGGACCTGGTGCCCGCCGACGGCAACCGCCCGTACGACATGCGCAAGGTGATCGAGGAGATCGTCGACCACGGCGAGTACCTGGAGGTCCACGAGCGCTGGGCCACCAACGTGCTGTGCGTGCTGGCCCGCGTCGACGGCCACGTCACCGGCATCATCGCCAACCAGCCGCAGTCGCTGGCCGGCGTGCTGGACATCAACGCCAGCGAGAAGGCCGCCCGCTTCGTGCAGATGTGCGACGCCTTCAACATCCCGCTGGTCACCCTGCTCGACGTCCCCGGCTTCCTGCCCGGCGTCGACCAGGAGCACGGCGGCATCATCCGCCACGGCGCCAAGCTGCTGTACGCGTACTGCAACGCGACCGTGCCGCGCATCTCGCTGATCCTGCGCAAGGCCTACGGCGGCGCCTACATCGTGATGGACTCCCGCTCCATCGGCGCCGACCTGTCCTACGCCTGGCCGACCAACGAGATCGCCGTCATGGGCGCCGAGGGCGCGGCCAACGTCATCTTCCGGCGCGAGATCAACGCCGCCGAGGACCCGGACGCCATGCGGGCCCAGAAGATCAAGGAATACAAGAGCGAGCTGATGCACCCGTACTACGCGGCCGAACGCGGCCTCGTGGACGACGTCATCGACCCGGCCGAAACCCGCCAGGTGATCGCTTCCGCCCTGGCCATGCTCCGCACCAAGCACGCGGACCTGCCGAGCCGCAAGCACGGCAACCCGCCGATGTAGCACCGCGGCCACCGCAGCAGGACGCACCGAGAGCCACCTCACACCACAAGCACCGGGGGAGAAACCAGGACATGACCGCTTCCGCCGAACCGCTCGTCCGCATCGTCCGCGGCAGCCTCACCGACGAGGAACTCGCCGCCCTGACCGCCGTCCTGATGGCGCGCGCCGCCGCCGCGCAGCAGGCCGGCACCGCTTCGCCGATCGAGCCGATCGCCAACTGGCAGCGCCTGGAGCGCCGTCCGGCCTACTACTCGCCGGTCAGCTGGCAGCAGGCCGCCTGACGGACCCCGGCTCGCGCCGACGGCCGGTCACCCCGTTCGGGTGACCGGCCGTCGGGCGTTCCCCCGGGCGGCGCGCGCACCCTTCGGGTCCGTCCGGTCGGCACGGGCCGGACCGGGCGGCGGGCGGCTCGGTAGGATGCCTACCGGTCGGTATGCCTTCGCCGCCCCGCCGGACCCATAGGATCGGCCGCTGCCGAGGTACCAGAACTTTCCAGGGAGGCTGCGATGGCCAGGCAGGCCCGCGCGCTGGCGACCCGCCAGGCGGTACTCCTCGCGGCGGCCGAGGTGTTCGACGAGCGCGGCTACGCCGCCGCCACGATGTCCGAGATCCTGGACCGCGCCGGGGTCACCAAGGGCGCGCTGTACTTCCACTTCCGGTCCAAGGAGGACCTGGCGCTCGCCGTCATCGAGGGACAGGGCGCCTGGATCGCCGGCTGGAAGCCGGTGTCGGACAGCTCGGTGCAGAACCTGATCGACCTCGCGTACGCCTTCGCCCGCGCGCTCCAGGACGACCCGCTGGTGCGCGGCAGCATCCGGCTGACCATCGAGCACGGGAGCTTCACCCAGCCGCAGATCGCGGCCTACCAGGGCTGGATGGACCTGGTCCGGGGGCTGCTGGAACAGGCCAGGGACGCCGGCGACCTCCACCCGGGGATCGACCTGGCCGCGGCCTCCGGGGTGATCACCGGGGCCGTCACCGGCATCCAGCTGAGCTCCCAGGTGCTGGCCGACCGGCAGGACCTGATCCAGCGGCTGGCCGACCTGTGGACGCTGCTGTTGCCCGGCCTGGTCCAGCCGCACGCCCTCGCCCGGCTGAGCGTGGCCGAGCGCGCCTGAGCCCGGCCGGGCCCGGTCCCGGACCGGGCCGCGTGTCACCCGGCCCCGCTGGGGCGTCACCGGGCCGCGCCGCACGGCCCCGACCGGCTCGGACCCGGTAGCCGACTCAGACCCGGTAGCCGGCCCGGTCCCGCTCCGCCACCAGGGCCGGCAGCGCGGCCGTCCAGACCCGGCGCACGGCCTCCGGCCGGGGCCGGTCGGTCTCCTCCCCTGCCAGCAGCACCTGCCCGGCCGCCACCGCGGTGAGCAGTTCGGCGGCGGCCCGCCGGTCCACCCCCGGGCACAGCTCGCCCGCCTGGGCGGCGCGGTCCAGCAGCCGGTGGACGACCGCGGTGAGGCTGCGCCAGGTGGCGTCCGGGCCGGGCGGGCCCGGCGGGCCGTCCTGGGGACCGCCCTGGGGGCCGTCCCTGCGCGGGACCTGGCGGCCGAGCCGGACACCGGCCCGCACCACCACGTCCTCGCGCAGCATCCGGGCCAGCTCGTGCGAGAGGTCGATCAGCCCCTGCAGGGCCGGGCCGTCGGCGCGCAGGGCGCGCAGCGCGGCCGCGCCGATCTCGCGGCCGGCGGCACGGCGCACCCCGTCGGCGAGGGCCTGCTTGGACACGAAGTGGAAGTAGAGGGCGCCCTTGCTCACCCCGGCGCGGCGACTGATGTCGACCAGGCTGGCGGCCTCGAAGCCCACCCGCGCGAAGGTCTCCGCGGCGGCGAGCAGCACGGCCTGCCGGGTCCGCCCAGCCCGTTCCTGCTTGACCACTGGCCCCCTCCGGACTCGACCGGGCGCGATCCCCGCCCCGCCCGGCTGCTGTCGGCACGCCCCCTGCCGGGAGCGGCGCTCGCATGCGGACGGCCGCGACCGAAACCGCATGGTTGGTATCTAATCTAGCGCCTGTGTCTCCCCCGCCGTCCAGCGGGGACGGCCCCCCGCCCAAGGTCTGCGGTCACCCGCAGGGCATTGCCCCAGTCCACGGGGCAGGTAGCGTGAACGGGCCGGGCTGCGTGGCCGGGGCACCCCAGTCGCTGAAGACAAACCGGGTGGTATGTATGTTTTGCTCGGGCGTCCATGGCGGCCGCTCGACCGACACCCTGGGAGCGGGGGCCAGTCATGCCATCGATCGTAGAGCCGGACCCCCACGGCGCGTACGCCCACCCCGGACCCGGCCCCGGCCCCGGTTCCGGCTACGACTTCCACGACCGGACCGTCTCCCGGCACCTGGTGCACCGCACCTCGGTCTCCGAGGTCTTCCTCACCGGCTGGCAGGCCACCGGCCCGTACGATTTCCTGCTCGGCGCCCAGTGGCCCCGGCTGCACGGCTTCTACCGGCTGCCCGGGGACCGCTTCCACGACCCGGTGCTGATGGCCGAGACCGTCCGGCAGGCCGGGCTGCTGATCGGCCACGCCGGGTTCGGGGTGCCGCGCGGCCACCACTTCGTGATGGACGACCTCTCCTACGCCCTCGGCGAGCCCGGCCTGCCCGGCCTGGCCGTCACCGCGGGCCCGGCCTCGCTGATGCTCGCCGTCGGCTGCGAGGACGTCCGGATGCGGGACGGTCGGCTGGTCTCGCTGCGGGTGCGCGCCGAGATCACCCGCGACGGCCGGCCGATCGGCCGCGGCTCGGGCCAGCTGCGCGTGATGTCCCCCGCCTCGTACGACCGGCTGCGCGGCCCCGTCCGGCGCACCGCCGCCCCGCCCCGGCCGCCGGCCCCCACCGCGCCCGAACTCGTCGGCCGCGGGCAGCCCGCGGACGTGGTGCTCAGCCCGACCCTGCGGCCGGACACCTGGCTGCTGCGCGCCGACGCCGGGCACCCGGTGCTGTTCGACCACGAGCTGGACCACGTGCCCGGGATGCTGGTCCTGGAGGCGGCCCGGCAGGCCGCCCAGCGGCTGCGCCACCCGGAGCCGGTGGTGCCGGTCGAGCTGGTGACCTCGTTCGACCACTACATCGAGCTGGACCGGCCCTGCTTCGTCCGGGCCGTCCCCGAGCCGACCGCGCACGGCCGCCGGCTCCCCGTCCGGGTCCAGCTGATCCAGGACGGGCGGACGGCGGCCGAGTGCCGGCTGGTCACCGAGCCGGTCGACGGGCCCGCCGAGGGCCCGCGGGTGCCGGCCCGGCGGGACGCCCTCGACGGCCGCCCCGCCGCGCCGGACCTCGGCGGCAGCCGGCTCCCGCTGGCCAGCTGACCCGGCGGGCCGAGCCGGGCGGTACGGGCCGGGCGGTACGGGCCGGGCGGTACGGGCCGGGCGGTACGGGCCGGGCGGTACGGGCCGTCAGGCGGCCACCAGCGCCGACACCGGGCGCCGCCCGGCGTGCATCACGCTGAGGTTGGTCGCCAGCCGGACCGGGTCCTGTGCCAGCCAGAGCCGCAGCGCCGCCCCCAGGGCGGCGCTGGCCGACTCGATC
The DNA here is from genome assembly GCF_040651155.1 of Kitasatospora sp. NPDC048545. Classification (NCBI taxonomy): domain Bacteria; kingdom Bacillati; phylum Actinomycetota; class Actinomycetes; order Kitasatosporales; family Streptomycetaceae; genus Kitasatospora; species Kitasatospora sp. NPDC048545. The sequence goes on along the minus strand of NZ_JBEZIQ010000005.1, from coordinate 220,449 downwards.
CGGACGTCGGTGATCTGCGCGATCCGGGCCGCGCCGGGAACCAGCAGGTCCGCCAGCGGGGTCGGCAGCCAGACCGTCAGCGCGCACGGCGCGGGCATCGCCAGCGCACTCAGCAGCCGGTAGGCGTCCCCCGGCGCGCTGAGCGTGGGGATGATGTCCAGCAGCGCGTCCGACACCACCTCGGACACATCGCTGCGGTGTCCCTGGGCGAGCCGGCGGAGCAGCATGCGCTCGGCGGCGGTGATTCGGACGGTCAGCATGACCTCGTCGCACTCCATTGCGCGATTTCCTCCTCAGTTCCCTCTCGCACCGGCCGGCGGCCGGCGCGCACTACCCCTGTCGCACCTCGGCCCGGCTACCTGTGGGAGAGAGCCGGGCCGGTGGGTGACGGTGTGCCCCGGTCAGATCCCCGCGTAGGAGTGCTTGCCGGTGACGAAGATGTTGACGCCGTAGTAGTTGAAGAGCCAGCAGGCGAAGGCCGCCAGCGCCAGGTAGGCGGCCTTGCGGCCCTTCCAGCCGGCCGTGGCCCGGGCGTGCAGGTAGCAGGCGTAGGCGACCCAGGTGATGAACGACCAGGTCTCCTTCGGGTCCCACTCCCAGTACTTGCCCCAGGCCGCCTCGGCCCAGATCGCGCCCGCGATGATGGTGAAGGTCCACAGCGGGAAGACCAGGGCGTTGATCCGGTAGGACAGCTTGTCGAAGGTCGACGCGGCGGGCAGCCGGCGCCAGATCGACGCCGAGGTGCCGAACGGCCCGGTGGTCAGACCGGCCTCGACGCGCTTCTCGAAGGAGTCCTTGCCGAGGTAGAGCAGGGTGGCGATGAACGCCGCGTAGAAGGCACCGCCGCAGAAGATCGCGGTGGAGACGTGGATCGCCAGCCACGGCGAGTGCAGCGCCGGGACGAGCTGCTCGGAGTCGGTGTACAGCGTGGTCGTGGCGATGCCGAGGGTCAGCAGCACCGCGACGACGACCGGCAGGCCGAGCCAGCGGACCTTCTTCCGCGAGGCCAGCAGCACCAGGTAGGCGCCCGCCATCGCGAAGGCGAAGGCGCAGGAGAACTCGTACATGTTGCCCCACGGCCAGCGGGACACCGACAGGCCACGGGCGACGATGCCGCCGCCGTGCAGCAGCAGCGCCAGCACGGTCAGCGAGACCGCGATCCGGCCGGCCAGGTCGGCCTTGTCGTTGGTGCCGGCCGCGCCCGGGCCGTCCTCCTCCTCGGCGCCGCGCCCGCTGGTGACCACCGTCGCGCCCTCGCCCGCGACCGCGGTGCGGGTGAGCGTGGTGGTGCCGCCGCCGGCCCCCGCCACCGTCACGGTGACCTTCTTCGCGGCCTTCCTGCCCGCCGCGGCGACGGTCTCGGACAGGCTGCCCGCCTGCTCCTTCGAGCGGACGGCGACGGCACCCCTGCTGCCGAAGGTCCACTCGATCATGTGGGCGAACATGGCGAGCGTGTAGACCACCATCGCCGAATAGATCAGCTTGTTGGAGAGGTCGGCCATCTGGGGGTCGACCGCCGAGGCGAGTTGCACCGTCTACTCCTTGGAGTTCTGGTCGGCAGGGACTGCGGGGGCTGAGGCCTCGGCCTCGGGGTCGTCGGGTGCTGCGGGGTCCCCGTTCTCGGGAACGGCTTCCCCGTCCTCGGGAACGGCTTCCCCGTCCTCGGGAGCGGTTTGCCCGTCCTCCTCCTCGGAGGCCGGGGCGTCGTCCTGGAGGTCCACCGCGAGCTCGGCCAGCTCCTCGGCGATCTTCGCCGACTCGCTGCGGGCCAGGCCCGCCAGCTCCACCTGGGTGCCGCCGCCCGGCAGGGCGACCGCCCGCACCCAGATCCGGCGCCGCTGGATGAACAGCGAGCCGATCAGGCCGAGGATCGCGAGCACGGCGCCGGTCAGGGCGATCGCGTTGCCGGGGCGGTGCGAGACGTTGAAGCTGGCCCACTGCTTGTAGCCCTCGAAGGTGACCGAGCCGTAGCCGTCGGGGAGGGTCCAGCCCTGGCCGGGCTTGAGCCGGGCCTTGGCCGGCTGGCCGTCCTGGGTCAGCTGGGTCAGCTTGCGGGTGTTGAGCTGGTAGACGTTCTGCGGCAGGCCGGAGTCGGTGCCGAGGTCGCCCGCGAAGGCGTTCAGGACCAGCTCGGGCTCGGCGTCACCGGGGAAGAGCGAGACCGGGCCGGTGCCCTCGAAGCTCAGCGGGGCGGTCGGCAGGAAGAAGCCGGAGAAGCCCATCTGGGTCCTGGTGCCGTCGGGGCCGGTGCCGTAGTCGGAGACCTTCACGACACCGGTCGAGGTCAGGTTCGCGTCCTGCGGCAGGAAGGGGACGGCGCCCTGGTAGACGACGTCGCCCTTGCCGTTGCGGACGGTGACCACCGGGGCGTAGCCGTGGCCGATCAGGTAGACCTTGCTGCCGCCGATCTCCAGCGGGTGGTTGACCTCGATCGTGGACTTCTTCAGCTTCGACTCGTCGCTGCCCGCGTAGTACTCGACGTTCGCGGTGAACTGCCGGGCCGCGCCGATCTGGTCGCCCTTGGTCTGGAACGCGGACGTGAAGCCGTCCAGCTTCAGGTAGAACGGGTCGAGGTCCTGGTTGCCGTAGAACCGGGTGCCGTTGAAGTCGTCGAGCTGGGTGATGGTGTTCGAGTAGCCCTCGCCCGCGATCATCAGCTTGCCGCCGGTGCCGGAGGCCAGGCTGGCCCAGGCGAAGCCGCCGAGCAGCGCGAACAGCGACAGGTGGAAGAGCAGGTTGCCGACCTCGCGCAGGTAGCCCTTCTCGGCGGCGACCGAGCCGCCGGACAGGTTGGCACGGAAGCCGCGCTTGCGCAGCAGCCGGTGCGCGGCGGCGTTCACCGTGTCGGGGTCGGCTCCGGTGCGCCAGACCGCGTGCACCGGCATCCGGGTCAGGTTGCGCGGCGCGACCGGCGGCTGGGAGCGCAGCACGCCGACGAACTGCCAGGTGCGCGGGACGATGCAGCCGGCCAGCGAGACGAACAGCAGGATGTAGATCGCGGAGAACCAGACCGAGCTGTAGACGTCGAAGAGCTGGAGCTTCTCGTAGATCGGCGCGACGGTGCCGTGCTGGGCCTTCCACGCCTCGACCTTCAGCTGCCCCTGGCCGTTCTGGTACTGCGGGATCAGCGAGCCCGGGATGGCGGCCAGCGAGAGCAGGAAGAGCAGGATCAGGGCGACCCGCATCGACGTCAGCTGGCGCCACATCCAGCGCGCCCAGCCGAACGCCCCCATGCCGGTCGGTCCGTCGGACTCGACCGGCGCGGTGCTGAGCCGCTCGGCGGCGGTGTCGTCCGGCGCCGGGGGCTGCTCGGTCTCGGTCGTGGTGTTGCTCACGGTCAGATTCCGATCCGGAAGTCGGCGGTCCAGGACTGCAGTTCGCTCATCATGGAGTCCCAGACCCCGGTGACGAGCAGCAGACCGACCGCGACGAGCATGCCGCCGCCGATCCGCATGACGAGCGGGTAGTGCCGCTTGACCCACCCGAAGGCGCCCAGCGCCCGGCGGAAGGCCACCGCGGCCAGGATGAACGGTACGCCGAGGCCGAGGCAGTAGAAGGTGGTCAACAGTGCGCCACGCTGGGCGTCGGCCTGGTTGAGGGCCAGGTTCTGGACCGCGGTCAGGGTCGGTCCCATGCAGGGCGTCCAGCCGACGCCGAAGACGACCCCGAGCACCGGGGCGCCGAGCAGGCCGACCGCCGGACGGCGGTGGGAGCGGACCTCGCGCATGCTCAGCCCGGGCACCAGGCCCATGAAGGCCAGGCCCATCACCACGGTGAGGGTGCCCAGCACGATGTTGATGGTCCGCTTGTAGTCCTGCAGCTCCTGGCCGAAGTAGCCGAAGAGCGCACCGGTGGAGACGAAGACCGCGGTGAAGCCGAGGATGAACAGCACCACGCCGAGCAGCATCCGGCCGCGCCGCGAGCCGCGGGCGTCCGCCAGGTCGGCGGCGGAGAAGCCGGTCACGTACGACAGGTAGCCGGGAACCAGCGGCAGGACACAGGGCGAGAAGAACGACGCCAGCCCCGCCACCAGCGCGACCGGGGCGGCGACCAGCAGCGCACCGCTCTGGACGGTCGTGGTGGTGTCGGCCAGCTGGAGTCCGGCCTGGTGCAGCGCGGCGTGGTGCAGTGGCGGCAGGCTCACTGCTTCTGCTCCGCGACCACCGGCTGCAGGATCGACTCCAGCGCGTCCTCGGTCGTGCCGCCGACGGCGCGGGCGGCGAGCTTGCCGTCGCGGTCGATGATCAGGGTGGTCGGGATGGACTGCGGGTTGAGGCTGCCCTTGGGGAACTTGAGCAGCTGGGTGCCGGCCGGGTCGAAGATGCTCGGGTAGGTGACGCCCTGCTCCTGCTCGAAGCGGACGGCGTTGCCCTTCTCGGTGTCCCGGGTGTTGACGCCGAGGAACTGGACCCCCTGGTCCTTGTACTTGTCGGCGACGGCCTGCAGGCTCTTCGCCTCGGCCCGGCAGGGCCCGCACCAGGAGCCCCAGACGTTCAGCACGACGACCTTGCCCCGGTAGTCGGAGAGCTTGGCCTGGCCGCCCTCCAGGGTGTCCCCGGAGATGTCCGGCGCGTCCCCGCGCTTGCCGGCGTCCGCCTTGGACAGGTTGGTGCCCTTGACCGTGACGAAGCCGACCTGGCCCTCGCCGCTGCCGGCCGAGCCCGAGGAGGAACAGCCGGTGAGGGCGAGCGCAGCGGCGGCGGCGGTGGCGGCAGCGGCTGCGGCGACACGGGGTCGGGGGCGCGTCATGGCAGACATGTGAAAAGTTTCGCATGGAGTTCCGGGCAGGTTCGGGGGGGTCCTGCCTTGCGCGTCGCACCCCTCCTGACCTGCGACGAAATCGGGTCACCCGGCGCTCGCCGGGTGACCCGAAGTCATACTTACGCACCACTTACGCGCCGTGCGCGCGGGCGCGTGACGCCGGCCGCGCGCCGCCGTGTGACACGGCTCGCACACCGCCGCGTGACGCCGGCCGCGCCGCCCGGGCCGGGGGCTAGGCGCCGAAGCTCTTGCCCACCGGCTTGTCGCCCTTGCGGCCCTTGCCCACCAGGTGGGCGGGCAGCAGGTCGCGGGCCGGCTCGCGGTAGCCGACCGAGACGATCTTGTCGCCCTCGAAGGTGAAGCTGGTCAGCGAGGCCAGCGAGCACTGCCGGTTGCGCGGGTCGTGCCAGAGCCGGCGGCGCTCGACGAAGGAACGGACGATCCAGATCGGCAGCTGGTGGCTGACGCAGACCGCCTCGTGCCCGCGCGCGGCGTCCCGGGCGGCGCCGAGCGCGCCCATCATCCGCACCACCTGGTCGAGGTACGGCTCGCCCCAGGAGGGCTTGAACGGGTTGGTGAGGTACTTCCAGTAGCCCGGGTTGCGCAGCGAGCCGTCGCCGACGCCGAAGGTCTTGCCCTCGAAGACGTTCTCCGCCTCGATCAGCCGCTCGTCCGCCGCGACGTCCAGGCCGTGCGCCTTGGCGATCGGCTCGGCGGTCTCCTGGGCGCGCTCCAGCGGCGAGGCCACCACGTGGGTGATGTCCCGGCCGGCCAGGTCCTCGGCCACCCGGTCGGCCATCCGCCGGCCCAGCTCGGACAGGTGGTAGTCCGGCAGGCGCCCGTACAGGACGCCCTCCGGGTTGTGCACCTCACCGTGCCGCATCAGGTGGACGACGGTGATCTCTTTGGCGCTCACTTCTCAACTGCTCCTGGGGCTCGGGGTGGACTGGGGCCGGTCCGGCCTAGGCCGTGGCGGCGGCAGCGGCGCGCGCGGCGGCCGGCAGGGCGGCGGCGATCCGCTCGATCGCCCGCTCGTCGTGGGCCGCCGAGACGAACCAGGACTCGTAGGCGGACGGCGGGAGGTAGACGCCCTCGGCCAGCATCGCGTGGAAGAAGGCGGTGAAACGGTACGCCTCCTGGGTCTTCGCCTCGTCGTAGTCGGTGACGGCGGCCTCGGTGAAGAACACCGAGAACATGTTCCCGGCGGTCTGCAGGCGGTGCGTCACGCCCTCCTTGGTGAGCGCCTCGGAGACCAGGCCGGAGATCTCGGCGGCGACCCGGTCCACCGTCGCGTACACCTCGTCGGTGCAGCCGCGCAGCTGGGCCAGGCCGGCCGCGGTGGCGATCGGGTTCCCGGAGAGGGTGCCCGCCTGGTAGACCGGGCCGGCCGGGGCGAGGTGCGCCATCACGTCGGCGCGGCCGCCGAAGGCCGCGGCCGGGAAGCCGCCGCCCATGACCTTGCCGAAGGTCAGCAGGTCAGGCGCCCAGCCCTCGTTCGCGGCCTCCAGGCCGTACCAGCCGGCCTTGGAGACGCGGAAGCCGGTCATCACCTCGTCGGAGACGAACAGCGCGCCGTTGTCCCGGCAGAGCCGGGCCAGGCCCGCGTTGAAGCCGGGCAGCGGCGGGACGACGCCCATGTTGCCGGGCGAGGCCTCGGTGATCACGCAGGCGATCTCGCCCGGGTTGGCCGCGAAGGCCCGCTCGACGGCGGCCAGGTCGTTGTAGGGCAGCACGATGGTGTCGCCGGCCTGGGCGCCGGTGACGCCGGGGGTGTCGGGCAGGCCGAAGGTGGCCACGCCGGAACCGGCGGCGGCCAGCAGGGCGTCCACGTGACCGTGGTAGCAACCGGCGAACTTCACGACCTTCGCCCGGCCGGTGAAGCCGCGGGCCAGCCGGATCGCGGACATGGTGGCCTCGGTGCCGGAGGAGACCAGGCGGACCTGCTCGACCGGGGCGACCCGGGAGACGATCTCCTCGGCCAGCTCGACCTCGCCCTGGCCGGGCGTGCCGAAGGAGGTGCCGTGGGCGACGGCCCGCTGGACGGCGTCGATCACCGCCGGGTGCGCGTGGCCGAGGATCATCGGACCCCACGAGCACACCAGGTCGACGTACTCGCGGCCGTCGGCGTCGGTGAGGTAGGGGCCGGTGCCGGACACCATGAAGCGCGGCGTGCCGCCGACCGCGCGGAAGGCGCGCACCGGGGAGTTGACACCGCCGGGCGTCACCACGGAGGCGCGGTCGAACAGCGACTGGGACTGGGGGGCTTCGTAGGGGTAGCTCACAAAGGACATGGTCTCAAATCGTGTCCTTGCGCTCTGCATGTCGGACCCGATCATCTGGAACGATGATCCGGGCACCGTTGTCTGTACGGTTGTCCGTACAGTCCGTACAGCCGGGGCCGCTGACTGCTCCGCAGGACGGACCAGTCAGACTGTGTACTCAGGGTGCGCGAGCGCTCCGGTTGTGTGCAGGGGTGTGGAGAGGACTGCCGCGTACCGCGAGTGGGTACGGCGGCGCATGACGGGTAAGGAGCACGTCCGGTGGGACGCCGGACGTGCGGGGGTCTGTCGATTCCGGCGAATTCCGGTGAGGATGGTCCGAGTGTCCGAGGCGCAGGACGGCTACGACGAGGCCGCGGGGGGCTCCCGCCGGCCCGCCGAGGCCGCACGCGGGGGTACGGGAGCGGGGACGGGTCGTGGTCGCCGTGGCGGCGAGAGGCGGGGTGAGGGACGCGTGGGGGTGACGTACAAGTACTTCGGCGCCCCCGACCGCGCGACCGCCGCGAGGGTGCCCACCGCCCTCGGCCCGGGCGGGCTCGGGCTGGACGCCGGCGAACTCGGCGCGCTGGGGCGGCTCGGCGACCTGATGGAGACCAGCGGCTCCCCCACCGGCCACCTCTCCACCAAGATCAAACCGGAGACCATGAGCGCCATGGTCCTCACCGGCATCCAGGGCGTCCCGCTGCACCAGGTGCCCCCGCTGGAACTCGTCGTGCTGCACCCGGACTACGCCGTCGTGCAGCTCCCCCACAACGTCGTCGAGCCGCTGCGCAAGGCCGACGAGACCGAGCTCGGCGCCGCCGCCTTCATCTGGTCCACCGTCCCGGACCGGCGCGGACCGCGGGACGCCTTCGTCATCTACAGCATGCTGCACGAGTGGCAGGACTTCGCCAACCGGCTGCACGAGGCCGGACACCAGCTGTACTGCCTGGTCTGGCCGTGAGCACACCGCCCCGGACACCGCCGAACGCGGGCCGGGGCCACGTCATGTGACGCTCCGTCAATCCACTTCGGGCGTACGGAGCACGACGGCGGCGAGCAGCAGGGCCACCGTCAGCAGGCCCGCGGCCACCCCGAAGGCCATTCGGAAGCCACCCGTGAGCGCTTCGGCCGCGGGTTGCCCGGCGGCCGCGAGGGCCCGGGTGCGGCCGCCGGCGAGGGTCGTCAGCACGGCGACCCCGAGCGCCCCGCCGACCTGCTGGGCGGTGTTGAAGAGGCCGGCAGCATCAGGGAGGCGGTGACCAGTGCGGCGCCGAGGGCGTCGGCGCCGGCCTCGGGATCAGGCGTGGTGGCCCCGGGCCCGGCGCGCCCGGCGTACGGTGCGTTCGCTCTCCACCGGCTCCGCGAGGAGGCCGCCCACCAGGTGCGTCAGGGCGGACACGAAGACCTCGCGCTCGGGCTGCGGGAGCGAGTCCAGCAGCTCGCGGTGCACCCGGTCGGCGATCGCGGTGCCCTCCACGACGGCGCGCTCGCCCGCCTCGGTGACCGAGATGATCCGGGCCCGGCGGTCGGTCGCGGACGGGCGGCGCTCGGCCAGGCCGGCCTTCTCCAGCTCGTCGACGGTGACCACCATGGTGGTCTTGTCCAGGTCCGCCAGCTCGGCCAGCTGGATCTGGGTGCGCTCGGTCTCCTGCGCGTGGAACAGCACGCAGTACGCCCGCGGGGTGATCCCGAGCTCGGTGAAGGCGGCCGCCATCCGGGTCGCCAGCACGTGGCTCGCGTGGTCCAGCAGGCCGGAGATGTCGCGGATCTGGCGCACGGGCGGGGTCGTCGTCATACGTCCGAGGTTAGCAACGGCCCGTCTGCTGCCGGATGATCCCGTTGCCAACCAACGCCGGGTCTACGGGATGCCCAACTCGAACAGCGCATAGCCGGCGTACCAGCCGGCCGCGATCGCGGGCATCGCGAACAGCCCGACCAGCGAGGGGGTCCGCACCCTGCGCAGCGCGAACGCCAGGCCGATGCAGAGCGGGAAGGCCGGCAGCAGGTAGCGCGAGATGTTGCCGAAGATCTGGTTGCTGCTCAGCGCGGTGGCGATGGTGAGCGCGGTGTACACCCACAGCACCAGCGGCGGACGGGCCCGCCACAGCAGCACCAGCAGGCCCGGCAGGGCGATCAGCAGGGCGACGGCGATCAGGTCCGGCACCGGATTGGACTGCCAGAAGCCCCAGTGGCCGGTGATCACGTCCATGAACGTGCGGAGGGTGGAGGCGCCGCCGTCGAAGTAGCGGTTCCACGCCCCGCGCTGGAGCTTGAAGTAGCCGCCCCAGTCGCCCATCCGCCAGCCGACCCAGGCGACGTAGCCGATCAGGCCCCACGGGGTGATCAGCATCGCGGTCAGCGGCCGGGCCACCCCGTCGGTGCGGCGGACCAGCGCGACCAGCGCGGCGATCGAGACCGCGGCGATCAGCGCGGCGGCGGTCGGCCGGTTGAGGCCCGCCACCAGCGCCAGCGCGCCGGCGGTCAGCCAGCGGCGGGTCATCACGCAGTAGCAGGCCCAGGCCGACAACGCGACGAACAGCGAGTCCGAGTAGACCGCCCACTCCACGCCGGAGCCCGGGAACAGGCCCCAGATCACCGCGGCCGTCACGCCCGCCCGGAAGCCGCCGAGCCGCTCGGCGATCGCGAAGATCCCGGCCGCCGCGACCAGCGAGGCGAGCACCGAGACCACGATCCCGGCGCCGTACGAACCGAGCCCGGTGACCGCGCCGACCAGCCGCATCAGCCACGGGTAGAGCGGGAAGAAGGCGGCCGAGTTCTCGTAGTAGGTGGCCAGCGGGAAGCCGTGCAGCGGGATCAGCTGCGGGTCGTACCCGTTCTCCGCGATCCGCTGGTACCAGACGCCGTCCCAGGTACTCAGCACGTCCCAGGGGTTGGCGCCGCCGCCGCGGCCCGGCTGCTTGTTCAGGTAGTCGCCGGTGTGCGAGAGCAGCAGCATGAAGACGGTCAGACCGGTGGCCTTGACCACCGCGTACGCGCCCAGCGCGGGGGCGAAGCGGTCCACCAGCGCCCCGAAGCGCCCGGGCGCCCGGCCCGTCCGCTCCTCGGAGGGCGCCGACATCGCCTCGGGGGGCGTGCCCGGCTCGGTGCCGGCCGACTCGGTGCTCGATGCCGTGCTCATCTGCTCTGGGTACTCCCCGCCCCGCTCGTGGTCCGCGCGGCTCCGGCGCAACGATTTTCCCGTGAGCCTACGGCACGTCCTCCGCCCGGCCCGCCGTCCCCCGCCCGGTGCGAAAACCCCTGGCGCCCCGGCCGGGCGCCCGCGACGATTCCGGGCATGCCGAACACCCCGTCGACGCGCCTGGTCCGGGCCGCTCACACCGCTGACACGATCACCGTCTACCAGGCCTTCCCGCCCGCGATCGCCGGGCCCGCCGCGGCCGAGGGGCGGTTCCCGGAGGCGTTCTCCCGGGACCGGATGACCTGGATCAAGCCGTCGTTCCTCTGGATGATGCACCGGAGCAACTGGGGAAGGAGCCCGGGGCAGGAGCGGGTGCTGGCGTTGGAGATCAGCCGGGAGGGCTTCGACTGGGCGTTGGATCGGGCGGTGCTGAGCGCCTACACCGGCCGGGTGCACGACTCGCAGGCGGCCTGGAAGCGGGAGCTGCGGCAGAGTCCGGTGCGGGTGCAGTGGGACCCGGAGCGCGATCTGCACCTGCGGCCGCTGGACCACCGGGCGGTCCAGGTCGGGCTGCGCGGCGAGGCGGTGCGGCGGTACGCGGACGAGTGGATCCGGCGGATCACGGACGTCACCGCACTGGCCGACCGGGTGCGGCTGGAGCGGGACCCGGCGCTGCTGCCGGTCGAGACGCCGTACCCGATCGGCGCGGCCGCCGCCGCCCGGGTGGGGGCGACGACGGCCTGAGCGGTGCCGGCGGGCCGGGTCAGCCCTTCACGTACACGATGCCGAGCTTGGTGAGCTGCCAGAGCTGATCGGCGGCCCCGGTGTCGGTGGCGAGCTGGACGTAGGGGTTGCCCTTGGCGTCCACGGCGCTGCCGGCGGCCAGGACCTTGCTCCGGTCCTGGGAGTCGGCGATCTTGTAGCGGCCGTCACCGGCCGGCTCGAACACCCAGTGCTGGTTGCCGCCGCCGTTGCAGCGCCACTGCTGGATCCGGGTGCCGGGGGCGGTGGCGGCCGCGTTGGCGTCCAGGCACATGTCGCGGTTGCCGCTGAAGTCGAGCTCGTAGCTGCCGCCGGCCTTGGCCTCCAGCACGAAGGACTGGTTGAGCCCGCCGCCGGCCGGTAGCTGATGGCGGCCCGGCCGTTGGTGGAGTCGCCGTAGCTGCCGCCGCCGGTGAGGTCCAGGGCGTTGCCGGTGGCCGCGTTGGTCAGCTGGTACCAGGAGCCGTCCTCCGGGACGTCGCCGAAGGGCTTGCCCGGGGTGAGCGGCTGGATCGACGTGGTGTTCTGCTGGTTGAGCGTGCAGTAGGCCTGGGCCAGCTCGGGCCGGGCGTAGAACTGGCCGAGGCAGACGCCCTCGCCGCGGTAGCCGGCCACCCGCAGGTGGTACGACTGGCGGACCATGTTCATGCACAGCCCGGGGATGCCGATCTGCGAGTCGCAGCCGTTGCGCACCCACTCGGAGAGGTTGATGACGTCCCCGTTGCTGTACTCGTACGGGGAACTGGTCCACTCCGCGCAGACCTCGTGCCCGAAGGCGACCCGACGCTGGTCCAGGTACCGGACGCCGGGCACCTGTTCGGCCGCGCCGCGCAGTGCGTCGCTGAAGGTCGGCACCACCCAGTTGTGGCCCCAGGCGAGGTCCTCGGGGAAGGCCGGACAGCCGTCGGCGACCTTCCCGAGGTAGTCGTTGCGCCGGATGTCCGGGGTGATCGGGTTGAAGTACGACTGGTAGACCAGCTGGTACGCGGAGTCGGCGTAGCCCGCCCGGCGCATGGTCTGACGGATGTTCTGCAGCGCCGCGACGACCTTGGGCCGGACGCCCTCGGCGCGTCGGCGGATCTCGTCGCTGCCGATGGTGTCGCGGCAGCCCTGGTCCTTGGGGATCGGGAAGTACTGTGCCAGGCAGTGCATCATGACGCCGCTGAAGTCGAAGTCGTCGTTGGCGCCGATCGTCACCACGACCAGCTTGACGTCGTACTTGGACGCCGCGTCGGCGAGTTTGACGTCCTGTTTGGGCTCGCCGAAGTCGCCGCTGCCCGGGCCGGTGATCTTCGCCAGCTCGGGGTCGCTGACCAGGTCGCCGGTCTGGGCGCCGGAGCAGGCGAGGTCGATCGGGGTGACCCCGGGGATGTCGGTGACGAAGATCTCCGACTTGGGGTGCCGGTGGCAGTAGTTGGTGGGGCTGTCGGTCTCCGGGAAGTAGCCGTCGTCGGTGTCGGTGCCGGCGCCCTCCCCCGAGATGGCGCTGTCGCCGAGGGCGACGACCGCGGCGGGTCCGGCGGCGGGCGCCGGGGCCGGAGCTCGGTCGGCGAGGGCGGCGGGGGCACCGGCCAGGCCGAGGGTGGCCACGAGGGCGCCGGTGGCGAGCGCCGCCGACAGTCGGGACCTGATCACACGCGACTCCTTGCGGGGGGTGGGGGCCGCCCGGGCGGGGCGCCGAGCGGCGCGGAGCAAGAGAGGAGCTGAAAAGGTGAGCAGGACTCGGATTCTAGGAACTGACAAGTAACGCAACAAGGCTTGTGACGCACCGGGACCTGACGGACGGACGGATTCCCGGCGACGCGGAGCCGCCCCGGCAACGCGAAGAGCCGCCGCCCCGCGCCCCAGGAGGGAAGCGCGGAACGGCGGCTCACACCGGCCGAACCGGGTGCGGGCTCAGCCCACGTTGGCGCAGTGGTTCCCGAACGCCGGGTTCAGCAGGCCGACGATGTCGATGGTGTTGCCGCACAGGTTGACCGGAACGTGCACCGGAACCTGGATCTGGTTGCCCGAGATGACACCGGGGGAACCGGCGGCGACGCCCTCGGCGCCGGAGCTGGCCATCGCGGTGCCGGCGCCGGCGGCCACGATGCCCACCACGGCCGCGCCGACGGCGGCGGTCTTCTTGATGCTCATGCGAGCCTCCTGACTGATCAAACAGAGATGCACGGGGAGTGCGACATCAAGAACGAGACCTCCCCGCACCGGTTGCGACGGTGCGCGCACTGTCACCCGTCCGGAGCAACGGGGCCCCCGGTCGGCATTCGGGTGATCGACTTCGGCCGGGCCGTTTCCCCGTGCGCCCTACCTCGTTCTCCCTCACGGAACCCGGTCCACCGGCCCCCACACACGAATCGAGTACCGCCCATGCGCAAGCTCGCCCACGCCGTCGTCGGCAGCGCGGCCACCGGCGGCTCGAGCGGGGTGGCGGGCCTCCCGAACGCGGCGTCCGGCAATCCCCGCCGGAACGTCTGACCGGGAATTCCGTCCGGTCGCGCCTTCGTCCGAGCCTTCCCGGCCGTGCGGGAGGGATTTCGAGAGGCGCTGCGACACGGCGGCTGCGTCCACGCCCGCGCCATGGGCGGAACACGCCGGTGTGCGCCGCCCGAGTGAAAATCACGGCAATCCCTGAAGCCATCGGGTGAGTATTTCGTGCTCGCCCGAATACCCGACACTTCTCTTCCGTCGGGCAGAAATCGGAGGAAAGACCATGCGTAACCTCAAGAAGGCCGCCGTCCTGTCCCTGGCCGCCACCGGCCTGGTGCTCGGTGCCGCCGGCGGCGCGTTCGCCAGCTCCGGCGCCGAGGGCGTCGCCGCCGGCTCCCCCGGCGTGCTCTCCGGCAACCAGATCCAGATCCCGGTGCACATCCCGGTCAACGTCTGCGGCAACAGCATCGGCGTCATCAGCATCCTGAACCCGGCGTTCGGCAACAACTGCGCCAACATCGGCTGAACCGGCGGTCGCCGCACCGGCGACAGCTGATTCACCGAGCCCGTGCCGCGCCCCGCAGCGCCGGGGCGCGGCACGCTCCACCCGTGTGTGATCGAGGAGATCAACCCCCATGCAGAACGTGAAGAAGGCCGCCGTCCTCTCCGCCGCCGCTGCCGGCCTGGTGCTGGGCGCGGCGGGCTCCGCCGCCGCCAGCTCGGGCGCGGAGGGCGTCGCCGCCGGCTCCCCCGGTGTCGCCTCCGGCAACCAGGTCCAGGTGCCGGTGCACATCCCGGTCAACCTGTGCGGCAACTCCATCAACGTGATCGGCCTGCTGAACCCGGCCTTCGGCAACAGCTGCGCCAACGTCGAGCTGCCCCCGCCGCCGCCGGCGGCGGACTGCTGATCCCCGATCGGCACGTGATCCGGCCGTCCTGCCCCCCGACCAGTCGGCCGGGGGGCAGTTCGGCATCCCCGGACGGCCGTCCGGGACCCCCGATCCACCGAAGGGTGATCCGCATGGTTTCGAAGAAGAGCGGAGCCGGCGTGGCCGCCGCCGTCGGCGCCGCGGTCCTGCTCGGCGCCGGTACGGCGCAGGCCGCCACCGCCCCGACCGGTCAGGCCCCGGCCGGACCGGCCACGTTGGCCAGGACGGACGTCGGCCAGGCCCTGAACGGGACGACCTCCGGGCTCGGCTACGGCATCGCGCCGATCAAGAGCCTGCGCCTGGACCCGTGGGCGAACTCCTCCGCCGACGTGCTCAACAACGGCGCGACCGTCCAGCCGGACCAGGGCCTCGCCCCGGTCGGCACCGGCACGCTGACCGGCCCGCTGAGCGCGGGCGGCGGCGTCAAGAACCTCCCGCTGGTCGGCGGGCTGACGGGCGTCCTGCCCGGCTGAGCGACGTCCTCCCCGGCTGGCCGGCGTCCTGCCCGGCCGAGCCGTCCGGACGCACCGGAGCCCGGCACCCGCGCGGCGAGCGGGGTGCCGGGCTCCTGCCGCGCGGGGCGTCGCCGGGGCGGACCGGGCCGGAGCGGGATCCGGGATCAGAGCCGGGTCAGGTCGGTCAGCCCGGTCTGCCGGACGACGCCGGTGGCAGTGGCGGTGGTGACCGCGGGGTCGGCCAGTCCGGTCTGCCCGACCACCTCGGTGGCGGTCGCGGCGGTGGTCGTGGTCAGGTCGCTCACCTCGTCGGTGGCCGAGAGCCGGTGGTCGTCGCCGCCGAGGCTGGCGCTGGCCCCGGGGACGGCCTGCACGGCGCCGGTGAGCAGGCGCGGGTCGACCTCGCCCACCTTGAGCCGGCCGCCGGCGAGCTGACCGGCGCCGTCCTCGGCGAGCGAGAGCGGCTTGCCGAGGCTGACCCCGGGGGTGTCGGCGTGCAGCGGCGGGGCCGGCGCGTCCAACAGCACCCGGCCGAGGTCGGCGCCCTGGTCCAGCAGCGGGAGCGGCAGCTCGGCCTTGGCGCTCGGACCGACCTTGCCGGTGCTCAGCTGCGGGACGATCCGCTCCGGGACCAGCTCTGTGCTGGTGCTGGTGGTGCGGCCCGGCACCGGCGGCATGAGCAGGGAGGTCGGGATGCCGGCCGAGAGCCGGCTGCCCAGCGGGGTGAGCGGCACCTCCACCGGGACCTGCCGGGTGGCCAGCACGTCCTCCAGGGCTCCGACCTGGTCGGGTCCGACCGGGGCGGCGGAGGCCGCCCCCGGGGAGGCGAGCACGCCCGCACCGACCGCCAGAAGCATCGCGCCGGCCCGCTTGGAGAACTTCATGCTTTTCACCGTTCTGCTGTCCGTACTGGGGGACCACTGAGGAAGGGCTGCGCGGGCGCAGCCGGAAAGCAATCTGACTCAACGAGCGAACGGGAACACGGATTGCGCCGGTTAACCGGTTCGGCCCAATAATCCGACCGGAAACCATCCTGCGTCGCGCCTCCCGGACTCTTTTCAAAAATCCCCGTAACCTTCCGTGCCGTCATTCTTTGATCTGGACGTCAGTGACTGCAGACCGGGTCTGAGCGTTCTACGCGTTGTACGCAAGGAATCCAAGAGCATTTCAGAGAGGGATCTCCCCATGATCCAGAAGTCCTTCGCCGCCGCCGGCCTGGCCGTCGCCGCGCTGGCCGCCGCCGCCGCGCCCGCCTCGGCCATCGGTGACGCGGACGGCGCCGCCGCCTCCATCGAGGGCAACGGCGGCACCAACTTCACCGGCACGGTCGGGAACAACAGCCCGAACTTCCACTTCCTGGACAACGCGAACATCTGCCTCCCCGAGATCCACAACATCGCCGTGAGCGGGGCCGGTTTGGCCATCCCGGTCGAGATCCCGATCGCCAACAGCGGCGGCAGGCAGTACTGCACCCAGGGCCAGGGCACCCAGAGCCACGGCGACGCGGGCGTGTCCCACCTGATCGGCTGACGCTCCGTTCAGCTCCCTCTGCACCACCCCCTCTGATCCACCCCCGAATCGCTCCCCGATTCACCCCCGAGAGGAAAACCGGAAATGATCAAGAAGTCCCTCGCCGCCGCCGGCCTGGCCGCCGCCGCCCTCGCGATGTCCGCAGGCTCGGCCTCCGCCATCGTCGACTCGGACGGCGCCGCCACCACGGTCCAGGGCAACGGCGGCACCAACCAGACCGGCACCCACGGCAACGGCAGCCCGAACTTCCACACCCTGGACAACGCGAACATCTGCCTGCCCGAGATCCACAACATCGCTGTCACCGCTGCCGGTGCCGCGGTTCCGATCGAGGTGCCGATCCTGAACAGCACCCCGAAGCAGATCTGCAACGTCGGCCAGAACACCCAGTCCTCGGGCGACGCGGGCGTTTCGCACCTGATCGGCTGATCACGGGGCACGGCACGGACGGAGGGCCCGGGGAGGAAGGTCTCCCCGGGCCCTCCGGGCTTGACGGACGAGGTGTCCGGCCGGCCGCGGCGACGCGGACCGTCCGGGTGACCGGTCGTCCGGTCCGGCGCGTGGGGCGCCGGTCCGGACGACCTGATGTGAACACGTGTCAGAGCGCCCGCGGGGGCGCTCCCAGAGAGAGGGCAGAACCATGAAGAGCATGCTGGCCAAGGCCGCGCTGACCGCCACCGCCGCACTGGCGCTCGCGGGCGCCGCCACCCCGGCCTTCGCCCACGTCGGCCTGGCCGGTGGC
This sequence comes from Kitasatospora sp. NPDC048545, assembly GCF_040651155.1. Classification (NCBI taxonomy): domain Bacteria; kingdom Bacillati; phylum Actinomycetota; class Actinomycetes; order Kitasatosporales; family Streptomycetaceae; genus Kitasatospora; species Kitasatospora sp. NPDC048545. The sequence goes on along the minus strand of NZ_JBEZIQ010000005.1, from coordinate 203,443 downwards.
GGCGAGTTCGCCGCCAGCGCCGACCAGCCGTTCCTGGCCGCCGGGGGCTTCGGCGTCGCCCACACCACCGACACCGCAGCGGGCGGCTTCGGTGGCATCGCCGCCACCTCCACCGACATCATCGGCGGCGGCGCGGGCTTCGCCCACATCAAGGGCTGGATGTAGCAGCACGAAGGCCGGGCCGCTCCCCGTGGGGAGCGGCCCGGCCTTCCGCTGTGCGGGTCCGCCGAGGGGCGGGTCCTACCGCTGTTCGAGCGCCGAGGCGGCCTCGACGGCCCAGTAGGTGAGGATCTGATCGGCGCCGGCCCGGCGGATCGAGGTGAGCGTCTCCATGATCATCCGCTCCCGGTCGATCCAGCCGTTCGCGGCGGCCGCCTCGACCATCGCGTACTCGCCGGACACCTGGTACGCGGCGACCGGCACCGGGGAGGCGTCGGCGACCTGGCGCAGGATGTCCAGGTAGGCCATGGCCGGCTTGACCATCACCAGGTCGGCGCCCTCGGCGAGGTCCTGCTCCAGCTCGCGCAGCGCCTCGCGGGCGTTCGCCGGGTCCTGCTGGTAGCTCTTGCGGTCGCCCCTGAGCGAGGAGCCGACGGCCTCGCGGAACGGGCCGAAGAAGGCCGAGGCGTACTTGGCGGTGTAGGCGAGGATGCCCACGTCCTGGTGCCCCGCCTCGTCCAGTGCCCGCCGCACGACGCCGATCTGGCCGTCCATCATGCCGGAGGGGCCGACCAGGTGGACGCCCGCGTCGGCCTGCACCCGGGCCATCTCGGCGTAGCGCTCCAGGGTGGCGTCGTTGTCCACGCTGCCGTCGGCGGCCAGCACGCCGCAGTGGCCGTGGTCGGTGTACTCGTCCAGGCAGAGGTCCGACATGACCACCAGGGAGTCGCCGACCTCGGAGACCACGTCCCGGATCGCCTGCTGCAGGATGCCGTCCGGGTTGGTGCCCTCGCTGCCGGTGGCGTCCTGCACCTCCGGGACGCCGAACAGCATGACGCCGCCCAGGCCCGCCTCGGCCGCCTCCACGACGGCCTTGCGCAGGGTGTCCCGGCTGTGCTGGACCACGCCCGGCATCGAGCTGACCGGGACCGGCTCGCTGACGCCCTCGCGGACGAACAGCGGCAGGATCAGCTCGGCCGGGTGCAGCCTGGTCTCGGCCACCAGACGGCGCATCGCCGGGCTCTGGCGCAGCCGACGGGGGCGTACGTACGGGAATTCAGCGGACACGGCTTCTCTCTCCGAACGGTTGTGCAGTGCCGGGGGCGGCGACTCGCCACCCCCGGCCGGGGGTTGGGGCGGGCCCTCAGCGGGCCTTGCGGCGCGAACCCGGACGACGCTCGCTGGGCCGGTACACCGGCTCGCCGGCGGCCGTCGCGGTGTCGCGGCGCTTGGCCCCGAAGTCTGCCAGCGCCTGGGCCAGCGCGGCCGCCGACGGCGCCGGGGCCATCACGTCGACCCGCAGGCCGTGCTCCTCGGCGGTCTTGGCGGTCGCCGGGCCGATGCAGGCGATGACCGTGACGTTGTGCGGCTTGCCGGCGATGCCGACCAGGTTCCGGACGGTCGAGGACGAGGTGAACAGCACCGCGTCGAAGCCACCGCCCTTGATCGCCTCGCGGGTCTCGGCCGGCGGCGGCGAGGCGCGCACCGTCCGGTACGCCGTCACGTCGTCGACCTCCCAGCCGAGCTCGACCAGGCCGGCCACCAGGGTCTCGGTGGCGATGTCGGCGCGCGGCAGCAGCACCCGGTCGATCGGGTCGAAGACCGGGTCGTACGGCGGCCAGTCCTCCAGCAGACCGGCGGCGGACTGCTCGCCGGAGGGCACCAGGTCGGGCTTGACGCCGAAGTCCACCAGGGCCTGCGCGGTGGTCTCGCCGACCGCCGCGACCTTGATCCCGGCGAACGCGCGGGCGTCCAGGCCGTACTCCTCGAACTTCTCCCGGACGGCGCGCACCGCGTTCACCGAGGTGAAGGCGATCCACTCGTAGCGGCCGGTGACCAGGCCCTTGATGGCCCGCTCCATCTGCTGCGGGGTGCGCGGCGGCTCGACCGCGATGGTCGGCACCTCCTGCGGCACCGCGCCGTACGAGCGCAGCTGCTCGGACAGGCCGGTGGCCTGCTCCTTGGTGCGCGGCACGAGAACGTTCCAGCCGAACAGCGGCTTGGTCTCGAACCACGAGTGCGAGGCCCGGTGGGCGACCTGCTCGCCCACCACGGCTATCACCGAGGTCGCCGGGTCGACCGGGGCCGAGACCGGCGAGGGCAGCACCCGGGCGGCCTTGAGGTCGGCCGCGATCCCGGACAGCGTGGAGGTGAAGGTCCGCTGGCGGGTGGTGGTGCCGGAGAGCGTCGCGCTGAGCGCGGACTCCGGCTTGCGGCCGTTGGAGACCAGCGCGTTGGCGGTGGCCGGCAGCTGGCCCAGGGTGGTGCGGACGACCAGGGTGGTCTCCGGCGCGCCCAGGTCCACCGGGCCGCCGGACAGCAGCTGGGCGCCGTCCACGAACCGCACGTCGGTGCCGGCGCCGGCGCGCAGCGGGACGCCCGCGTACGCCGGGACGCCGACCGACTGGGCGACGCCCGGGATCACCTCGAAGGGGATCCCGTCGCCCGCGCAGCTGAGCATCTCCTCGGCGGCGCAGCCGTCCAGGCCCGGGTCGCCGTCGACGGTGCGGACCACGTGCTTGCCGGAGCGGACGGCTTCGGAGACCAGCTTGGCCAGGTCGAAGTCGGTGCCCTCGGCGACCGGGCTGTGCACCTGCACCGCGGACGGACAGTGGCTGCGCACGGCGGCGGCGGTCAGCGGGTCGGCGACCAGGACGTCGGCCGTGGACAGCACCTCGACCGCGCGCAGGGTCAGCAGGCCCGGGTCCCCGGGGCCCGCGCCCAGGAAGGTGCACCGTCCGGTGGCGGGCTGCCCTGCGGGGAACAGGGCGTCGGTGGCGGCGGTGGGGCTCATCGGGCTCGCTCCCCCATCAGGGCGGCCGCGCCCCCGGCGAGCAGCCGGTCAGCCAGCGCGCGGCCGAGGGCCGCCGCCTGCTGCTCGGCGGACTCGTCGAGGACGATCGGACCGTTGGCGGACATCTTCAGCAGGGCGGAGCCGTCGGGGTCGCCGACCACGCCGTCCAGCCGCAGTTCGTTCTGCCGGCCCCAGGTGGCCAGCGCGGCCACCGGCGCCGAGCAACCGGCTTCCAGGGTGGCCAGCAGGGCGCGCTCGGCGGCCACGGCGACCCGGGTGGGGGCGTGGTCCAGGGCCGCGAGCGCGGCGGTGAGTTCGGTGTTCGCGGTGGTGCACTCGATCGCGAGCGCGCCCTGGCCGGGGGCCGGGATCATCAGCTCGGGGTCGAGGTGCTGCGAGATCTCGGCGCCGCGGCCGAGCCGGTTCAGGCCGGCCGTGGCCAGCACCACCGCGTCCAGCTCGCCGCCGGTCACGAAGCCGATCCGGGTGTCCACGTTGCCGCGTATCGCGACGGTCTCCAGCTGGGCGCCGCGGGCGGTGGCCCAGGCGTTCAGCTGCGCCATCCGACGGGGCGAGCCGGTGCCGATCCGGGCCGTGCGGCCGGCCCCGGCGAGCTTCTCCACCAGCTCGTCCAGGTTCAGGCCCTCGGCCGCGACCAGGGCGTCCCGGACGTCCTCGCGCTCGGGGACGGCGGCCAGCACCAGGCCCTCGGGGGCGGCGGTGGGCAGGTCCTTGAGCGAGTGCACGGCGAAGTCGATCCGGCCCTCCAGCAGCGCGTCCCGCAGCGCGGACACGAACACGCCGGTGCCGCCGATCTGTGCCAGCGCCTCCCGGGAGGTGTCGCCGTAGGTGGTGATCTCGACCAGCTCGACGGCGCGCCCGGTGACCCTGGTCACCTCGCGGGCCACCATGCCCGACTGGGCCATGGCAAGGGCGCTGCGCCGGGTGCCGAGCCGCAGGGGCGCGGCGGCCGAGGGCTGCTCCGTGATCGGTTGACCATTCATGAGGTGATCGTCCCGGTGGTACTCGTGGGATGGCTGACGGTTCATCTGGTGCCCCCGGCGGAGGGCTGGGGCGCGCCGCCGACGGGCGTTCCGGACACGGCGTGCACGGCTGCCGGGTCGAGGTCGAAGAGTTCGCGCAGGGCGTCCGCGTAGGAGGCGCCGCCGGGCTCGGCGGCCAGCTGCTTCACCCGGACGGTCGGGGCGTGCAGCAGCTTGTCGACGACGCGGCGGACGGTCTGGCCGATCTCGGCGCGGGAGCGCTCGTCCAGGTCGGGCAGCCGGGACTCCAGCCGGCCCAGCTCGGCGGCGACCACGTCGGAGGCCATCGAGCGCAGCGCGACCACGGTCGGGGCGATCCGGGCGGCGCGCTGGGCGGCACCGAAGGCGGTCACCTCGTCGGCGACGATCCGGGTGACCTCGTCGACGTCGCCGGCGCCGGGGGTGGCGGCGTGCGCGTGGGACAGGCTCTCCAGGTCGACCAGCAGGGCACCGGCCAGCTCGTGCACGGCGTGGTCGACGTCGCGCGGCATGGCCAGGTCGAGCAGGGCGAGCGGTTCGGGGGCCGTACGGAGGGCGACCGCGGCGGCCACGTCCGCGGCCCTGATCACCACGCCGGCCGCGCCGGTGCAGGAGATCACCAGGTCCACGTCGGCCAGCGCCTCCGGCACCTTGGCGAGGTCCAGGGTGCGGGCCACGTCCGGGCCGAGGATCTCGACCAGCCGCTCGGCGCGGGCCGGCGTCCGGTTGGCGATCAGCAGGTCGGTCACGCCGGAGCGGACCAGGGTGGCGGCGGCCAGCGAGCTCATCGAGCCGGCGCCGACCACCAGCGCGCGCTTGCCGGCGATCTCGCCCGCGCCCGCGGCGACCTGCTCCAGGCCGAAGGTGACCAGCGACTGGCCGGCCTTGTCGATGCCGGTCTCGCTGTGCGCCCGCTTGCCGACCCGCAGGGCCTGCTGGAACAGCTCGTTCAGGCCACGCCCGGCGGTGTGCTCCTCCTGGGCCTTGGCCAGCGCGTCGCGCAGCTGGCCGAGGATCTGGCCCTCGCCGACCACCATCGAGTCCAGGCCGCAGGCCACCGAGAAGAGGTGGTGGACGGCGCGGTCCTCGTAGTGGACGTACAGGTGGGAGGTCAGCTCCTCCAGGTCCACCCCGCTGTGGTGGGCGAGCAGCAGCGACAGTTCGGCGACGCCGGCGTGGAACTTGTCCACGTCCGCGTACAGCTCGATCCGGTTGCAGGTGTTGACCAGCGCGGCCTCGCCGACGGTCGCGGTGGCGGCCGCGTCGTGCAGCAGCCGGGTCGGCACGTCACCGGTCAGCGCGGCGCGTTCCAGCACCCCGACCGGGGCCGTGCGATGGCTCAGCCCTACGACGAGAAGGCTCATGCCCGCCCCTCACAGCTCTCGGTGTTCATGCGGGCATCACCGCGGAGAGATCCCCGTCGCCGCCCTTGGCGGACTTTCCCTTGGCCGGCTCGGCCGGGTCCTTGGCGACCGGCTCGGCGGTGCCGCGGCCCTTGCCGCTGCCGCCGGCCGCGCGGCGCAGCTTGGCGGCGGCGGCGCGGACCGGGCCGGGGGCGCGGTCGAGCACCGACTCGGCGCGGTCGTCCGGCTCCTCCCCGGCCTTGCGCTGCTCGTGGAAGGCGAGGATCTGCAGCTCGATGGAGAGGTCCACCTTGCGCACGTCCACGCCGTCCGGGACGGTCAGCACGGTCGGGGCGAAGTTCAGGATGCTGGTGACGCCCGCCTCGACCAGCCGGTCGCAGACCTGCTGGGCGGCACCGGGCGGGGTGGTGATCACACCGATGGAGACGTGCTGGCTCTCGACGATCGACTCCAGCTCGTCCATGTGGCGCACGGGCAGGCCGGCCGCGCTGCTGCCGACCACGTTCGGGTCGGCGTCGAGCAGGGCCGCGACCCGGAAACCGCGGGAGGCGAAGCCGCCGTAGTTGGCGAGGGCGTGGCCGAGGTTCCCGATGCCGACGATGACGACCGGCCAGTCCTGGGTCAGGCCGAGCTCGCGGGAGATCTGGTAGACGAGGTACTCGACGTCGTAGCCGACGCCGCGGGTGCCGTAGGAACCGAGGTAGGAGAAGTCCTTGCGGAGCTTGGCCGAGTTCACGCCCGCGGCGGCGGCCAGCTCCTCGGAGGAGACGGTCGGCACCGAGCGCTCGGAGAGCGCGGTGAGGGCCCGCAGGTAGAGGGGCAGGCGGGCGACGGTCGCCTCCGGGATGCCCCGGGCACGCGAGGGTCGGCGCGCGGCGCCCTGGTCGGGCGTCTGCGAACTGCTCTGTGGTGATCGGCCGATTGCCACGGTGCTCCTGTGGGTGAAGCTGGGCTTTGGCAGCCAGGCTATGCGTTTGTGAACGTGTGCACAAAGATGGTGTCCGATTTGTCCCGGCACAGTGATGCGCATCACGCCGTCGAACCCATAGCACCGGCCTGCGTCAGCACGACCTCCGGGGCCTGGGAACCGGGCAGCCAGGGGCCGTACGGAGCCTCCCGGCGCAGCAGCGGGACGGCCGCGCCGGACGGGCGGGAGCGGGCCCGGCCCAGCCGGGGCCAGGGCACCCGGGCCGCCTCGCGCAGCGGGCCCGCCCAGTCGTCCGGCGGGCAGGACGGGTCGCCCAGGCAGTGCCGCAGCAGGTCGGCCGTCACGCGGGCGTCGCCCAGCGCGGTGTGCGCCGGGTACCAGCCCAGGCCCGCCGCCTCCGCGCAGGCCGCCAGGCCGTGAGTGCGGGCCTCCGGCAGGTGGACGCGGGCCAGCCCCATCGTGCACAGCAGCGGTCCGGACGGCAGCGACACCCCGATCCGGGCGAACTCACGGTCCAGGAACGCGTGGTCGCAGCTGACGTGGTGGCCGACCAGCACCCGGCCGGCCAGCAGCTCCAGCAGCAGCGGGGCGACCTCGCGGAAGCGCGGGGCACCCTCGACGTCGCACTGGCGTATCCGGTGCACGTGGGTCGGGCCGACCGGGCCCAGCGGGTCCAGCAGGGTGGCGAACTCACCCTCGGGGCGCAGCCGCTCGTCGAGCAGCACCACCGCGACCTCGACCACCCGGTGCCGCCACGGGCTGCGGCCGGTCGCCTCCACGTCCACCACGGCGAAGCCCGGGGCCCCGGACGGGGCTTCGGGCGTCCCAGGGGTCGGGCCGGGAAGCATGGCGGCACTCCTCGTGTGCTCAGCCCCCCTCGGGCGCAAACGCGTTCGATCGTAAGCCGACCAACCGGCCCCGTCCCAAGCCGAAACGGAGTGTCTTTGGCAACGATTCGGCGAAGCGCCCCCGCCGATCGACGGGGGTGGCGCCCTCGCGCGGACGGCCGGTCAGCCGCCCAGGGCCGCGCGCAGCCGACGCTCGTCGACCCGCCAGAAGTCGTGCTGACGGCCGTCGATCAGCGTGACCGGGATCTGCTCCCAGTAGCGGCGGTACAGCTCCTCGTCCTGAGTGATGTCCTTCTCCTCGAAGGACGCGCCCAGCTCGCCCGCCACCCGGACGATCACCTCGCGGGCCTCGTCGCAGAGGTGGCAGCCGGGCTTGCCGACCAGGGTCACGGTCCGGTCCGCGGGCCGGGGGCTCTTACGTCGCAGCAATGGGCTCACCGCCCCATTCTGCGCCACCCGGCCGCCCGCCCCCGGGGCGGCCGGTCGAGCTGTTCACCTCACGGGCACGGCACCGTCACGGCCGCTCCGCGCCCGGCTGGCTATGCTCGATGCCATGGCCGTGCTCCGAAGGCTCACCCAGGCAAGACGCTCCACCGGCGAGCGGAGCGCCCTGGCCGGCGAGGCCGCCGCCGAGGCCGCCGAGGCCGCGCTGCGCGCCGAGCCCGCGCCCGCTCCGGACGCCCCCGCGACGGACGCGCCGACCGCCGGGGACACCCCGGACGCGCCGACCGGCGGGGCCCAGGGCACCGACGGGGACGCCCCCGCCGCGCCCAAGCCCGCGAAGGCCCCCAAGGCCCCCGCCGAGAACCACACCCCGGACCCGGACGACCCCCGCGCCGCCGCCTTCTTCGACTGCGACAACACCATCCTGCGCGGCGCCGCGATCTTCTACCTCGGCGTCGGCCTGTACCGCCGCGGCTTCCTCACCCGCCGCGACATCGCCCGCTTCGCCTGGCAGCAGGCCTGGTTCCGGATGCACGGCGCCGAGGACCCGGACCACATCTCGGACGCCAAGCACACCGCCCTCGGGATCGTCGCCGGAAAGCGCACCGCCGACCTGGAGGAGATCTGCGAGGAGATCTTCGAGGAGGTCGTCGCCGACAAGATCTGGCCCGGCACCCGCGCCCTGGTCCAGATGCACCTGGACGCCGGCCAGCGGGTCTGGCTGGTCACCGCCGCCCCGCTGGAGGTCGCCCGGATCATCGCCCGCCGACTCGGCATGACCGGCGCGCTCGGCACCGTCGCCGAGGCCCGGGACGGCCTCTACACCGGCGGGCTGGTCGGCGACCTGCTGCACGGCCCGGCCAAGGCCGCCGCCGTGCGCGCGCTGGCCCGCCGCGAGCGCCTCGACCTCGACCGCTGCGCCGCGTACAGCGACTCGGCCAACGACATCCCGATGCTCTCGCTGGTCGGCCACCCGTACGTGGTGAACCCGGACGGCGCGCTGCGCCGTCACGCCCGGGCCCAGGGGTGGCGCGTCCGGGACTTCCGCACCGGGCGCAAGGCCGCCCGGGTGGGACTGCCGGCTGCGGCCGCGCTCGGGGTGGCGGCCGGCGCGACGGCGGCCGCGGTGGCGTTGCACCGGCGTCGTCGGCACGCCTGAAGCCCACCTGAAGCCCCCCGGGATCCTTCGGATTCCTCGCTCCGCCCCCTCCCCCTCCCTCCCCTCGGCCCGTCACGGGTGCTCCCGCAGGGTCACCCGGCGGGCTCGGCCACACGGGTGACGGGGTGTCAATCAGGCCTCTGGCCTGGCCGCCCGTACGGGCGAACTCCCCTTCCCGACAGGACGGTCCGGACCCCCTGATCGAACCTGTCGGCCGGCGACCGGTTCTGATCGTTCGCCAGGCCGGGAAAGTCAGGGGTTGCCGAGCCCCAAGGCTGGGAAACCGCCCGCCAGGCCGCCCAATTGGTCACCCTGGGCGCCTGTTCGATCACGTTGAGCTGGATGAACGATGACAGCTCCGGTCAGTGTCAGCCGAATATGCGCAACAAATGGATCCCAAACGACCACTTCGACCACACGGTGTAGCTGTCATTGCACAAAGCGTTATTCTCTCCTGGATGCACGTCTCCACGCGTCCCGCTCGAACGGACGCTTCGGGGAGTGCTCTCCGCGCAGGCGGAGGTGATCCGTCCACAGTTCTGCCTCTGGGAGTCCCGTGTACCCACCCGTCCGTAACGACGCGCCTGCACCCTCCCGCCCGTCGTCCGCGCCCCTGCGCCCGCGCACCGGCCACCGCGGCCGGGCCACCGCCGAGCGGCAGATCTCCACCGGCCTGGACCTGCTGCGCACCCTGCTCCGGAGCCAGCTCGCCGCCTCGCCCCAACTCGTTCCCGCCGGAGGAACGTTCGGCCACCCGCCCGGCCCCGGCCCGGCGCTGCTGCGCACCACCGCCGCCGGCTCGGCCGGCACCGGGTCGCGCGGCCGCAGCGGCAGCACCGGCGCCGGGCGCGGCCGCACCCGGACTGCGGCCGGCCCCGGCTACGAGACCGAGCACAACCCGATCATGGAGCTGGTCGAGCAGGCCCAGGCCGGCGAGAGCGAGGCCTTCGGCCGGCTCTACGACCACTACGCGGACACCGTCTACCGCTACATCTACTACCGGGTCGGCAGCCGGGCCACGGCCGAGGATCTCACCAGCGAGACGTTCCTGCGCGCGCTGCGCCGGATCGGCACCTTCACCTGGCAGGGCCGGGACTTCGGCGCCTGGCTGGTCACCATCGCGCGCAACCTGGTCGCCGACCACTTCAAGTCCAGCCGCTTCCGGCTGGAGGTCACCACCGGCGAGATGCTCGACTCGAACGAGTGCGAGCGCAGCCCGGAGGAGTCGGTACTGGAGTCGCTCTCCAACGCCGCCCTGCTGGACGCGGTGCGCCGGCTCAACCCGCAGCAGCAGGAGTGCGTCACGCTGCGCTTCCTACAGGGGCTTTCGGTCGCCGAGACGGCCCGGATCATGGGCAAGAACGAGGGCGCCATCAAGACCCTCCAGTACCGCGCCGTACGCACCCTGGCACGGCTGCTCCCGCCCGACGCGCGGTGAGCCGGCCGTGACCGAGGGGGACACCGCCGGACGCCCGCCCGGCCGGCCGTCACCGTCCGCGCCCGACCGACACGTCAGAGTGAACGGTCGATCCGATGATCAGCCGTGCGTAACCGACCGCCCGTACCGATCGTTGGCCAACGTGCAAGTCTCCACCAGGCGTACGGTCAAGCCGAATTGCGACCTGTCACCCGATGGAGTGGCTTTGGCCAGCCGGGGCAACCGTCCGGCAGGCCGGGGTGTCGACAACGACGAAGGGAGGTGTGGCCCGTGACGGCAAACGTGCTGGAGCACCGGCGGGCGAAGGCCTTCGCCGAGGCGCTGGAGGCCCACCGGACGGAGCAACGCGCTGCAACCGACGCGGAATCGGCCAACACCGCAGGCACCGGCTCCGGTTCGGCCGCGATGGCCGAACTGGTCGGCCTGACCGATGTGCTGGGAGCGCTGCCCGGACCGGTGCTGGACCGAGAGGTCCGGACGGTCCAACGCGCCCAGCTGATGGCCGCGTTCGAGCAGGCCCTCGCCGGCGGACCGGGCGCCGCGGTACCGCGCCAGCGGCGCCACCGGGCGATCCGGACGGCCCCGCGCGGCCGCTGGAGCCGCCGGTTCGCGATCGGCGGACTCGTCGCCGGGCTCGCCGTCGGCAGCCTGGCCGGTGCCGCCGCCGCGAGCACCGGCGCCGTTCCCGGGGACACGCTGTACGGGCTGAAGCGCGGTCTCGAAGGGCTCCGACTCGACTTCGCGGGCTCCGACTCCGAGCGCGGCGAACTGCTGCTGGACAACGCCGCCACGCGGCTCGGCGAGGCCAAGGTCCTGGTCGGCCGCACCGGCCCGGCGGGCGGGCTCAGCCCGGCCACCGTCGAGCAGGTCCGCCGCGCCCTGGACGACATGCACGCCGACGCCCTCAAGGGCCGCGAGCTGCTGCGCTCGGTCTACCGCAGCAACGGCTCGCTCGACCCGATGCGCGCGCTGGCGGGCTTCGCCCACGACGAGGACGGCCGCTGGACCGAGCTGCAGGGCAAGCTGCCCGTCCAGCTCACCCAGCAGGCCTCGTTGGTGAACCAGCTGTTCGACGACATAAGCGAGGACGTCGCGCCCCTGCGCCTGGCCCAGCCCCCCGCCAAGAGCGGTGGCACGGCCGGCCCCGGAGCGGGCGACGGCTCCTCCGACTCGACCGGTGGCGCCCCGGCCGGTGCCCCGGCCGCGGGTTCCGGTGCGACCCAGGGCGGCGGGCAGGCCCCCGGCGGCGGCGCCACCGGCGGCAACCGCCCCGGTACCACCGACCACGCCCCGGCCGACCCCGGCGCCGGCGCGACCGGCGGCAAGGGCGCGGGCCTGCCCAGCACCCTGCCCACCAGTGCCCCGGACGCGGTGAACGGGCTGGTCGGTGACCTCACCAGCGGGCTCACCGGCGCCAAGCCCTCGCCCAGTGCCGACGCGGCCCCGCCGCAGGCACCGCAACCGTCCGGCACACCGGGCGCCCCGGACGCGGCCCGGCAGCAGGGCGTCGAGGTGCCCCCGCTGGTCCCGGGCCTGCTGCCCGGGCTGAGGATCCTCGGCGGCTGACCGGCCGGCCGGGGCACGGGAAGGGCCCGGCGGAGTGCGATATCCGCCGGGCCCTCTCCACCGGCCCGTCCGGAGCGGAGGGCCCACGAAGGCCCCACGCCCGACGGGCCGGGACAACACCGGGCCCAGGACAACACCGGGCCCGGGAGAACACGGGGCCCGGGACGACACCAGGCTCAGAAGAACACCGAACGGCGCTGCACCAGCAGCTGGTAGAGCGTGTGCTGGATGGTCTCGCGCACCTCGTCCGCCAGGTCGAAGACCAGCATCGGGTCGTCCGCCGCCTCCGCCGGGTAGCCGTCGGTGGCGATCGGCTCACCGAAGCGGATCGTCCACTTGGTCGGCAGCGGCAGCATCCCGAGCGGTCCCAGCCAGGGGAAGGTCGGCGTGATCGGCACGTACGGCAGGCCCAGCAGCCGGGCCAGCGTCTTGACGTTGCCGATCATCGGGTAGGTCTCCTCCGCCCCGACGATCGAGCACGGCACGATCGGCACCCGCGCCCGCAGCGCCGAGGCCACGAAACCGCCGCGGCCGAAGCGCTGGAGCTTGTAGCGCTCGGAGAAGGGCTTGCCGATGCCCTTGAAGCCCTCCGGCCAGACCCCGACCACCTCGCCGCGCTCCAGCAGTGCCTGGGCGTCCTCGTTGCAGGCCAGGGTGTGGCCGGCCTTGCGGGCGAGCTCGTTGATCCCGGGCAGCACGAAGACCAGGTCGGCGGCGAGCATCCGCAGGTGCCGCCGCTCCGGGTGGTGGTCGTGGATGGCGACCTGGGTCATCAGCGCGTCCAGCGGGATCGTCCCGGAGTGGTTGGCGACGATCAGCGCGCCGCCCTCGGCCGGGATGTTCTCCACGCCCTGGACCTCGATCCGGAAGTACTTCTCGGCCAGCGGGCGCAGCAGCGAGAGCAGCACCTCCTCGGTGAGCTCCCGGTCGAAGCCGAACTCGTCGACCTCGTAGTCGCCGGTGACCCGACGGCGCAGGAAGGCCAGGCCCTCGGCGGCGCGGCCCTCCCAGCCCTTGCCGAACAGCCGGGTGGCCGTCGGGCCGAGCGGCCCGGACAGCGCCCCGCCGACGGCGCCGGCGAGCCGGTCGGCCAGGCCGGGTCCGTCGGACGCGGTCCAGCTGGGGGCGGACTCGATCGGAATGACCTTGGCCTCGCCCGGCGCGTTCTCGGCTGCGGCGTTCATCGCGGGTTTCAGCTCCTCGGTCGGCGGGGGCGGTTCGGTACGGTGCCCGGTGCGGCGGCGGGGCGCGCCCCCTCCGGGCCGAGCAGGGCGGTCAGCCGGTCGGTGACGGCGGCCAGCCGCTCGGGCGGCAGCAGGCCCGGGCCCCGGGCGGCCGCGAAGTCGGCGAAGGCCTCGGGGGTGGTGAACGCCGGGCGGTAGCCGAAGGTCTCGCGCAGCCGCGTGGTGTCCACCACCCGGCCGTGGGTGAGCAGTCGCAGCTGCTCCGGGGAGACGTCCACCAGCCTGGTCTGCCGGGCCAGGGCGGCCATCCAGCTGACCGCGGGCAGCAGCAGCGGCAGGGTGGGGCGGCCGAGCCTGCGGGCGCACTGGGAGAGCAGCAGGACGCCCTCCCCCGCCACGTTGAAGGTGCCGGTGTTGACGGTGCCCGGCTCGGGCTCGCCGACGGCCCGGCAGAGCACGGCGACGGCGTCGTCCTCGTGGACGAACTGCAGCCGCGGGTCGTAGCCGAGGACGGTCGGCAGCACGGGCAGCGCGAAGTACTCGCTGAGCGGGGTGTCGGCGGCCGGGCCGACGATGTTGGCGAAGCGCAGCACCGTCACCGCGACGTCCGGGCGGCGCCGGGCGAAGCCGCGGACGTAGCCCTCGACCTCGGAGGCGTCCTTGGCGAAGCCGCCGCCGGGCGGGGTTTTCGGCTGGATCCGCTCGCTGAACACCGCCGGGTCGCGGGGCGCGGAGCCGTACACGCCGGTGGTGGACTTCACCACCAGCCGGCGCACTGCGGGCGCCTTCTGGCAGGCGCCGAGCAGTTGCATGGTGCCGATGACGTTGGACTCCTTCACCGCGGAGCGGTTGGTGGAGCCCAGGCCGGTGGCGCTGACGCTGAGGTGCACGACGGTGTCCACCTGGTGCTCGGCGAGCACCCGGGACAGCGCCGGGCGGCGCAGGTCGAGCTGGTGGAAGCGGTAGGGGGCGGCCGGACCGGCCGGCTCCTCGGGCGGCACCCGGGGCGGCTGCACGTCCACCCCGACGACCAGGTCGACGCCCGGACGGCGGCGGACCTCGGCGGCGAAGCGGGCACCGAGATGGCGTGCCACGCCGGTGACGAGCACGACCACGCCCACGGTGCTGCACCCCATTTCCTCGACCCGAGCGGCCTGCGTGCACGGTACCGCGACCCCGTACCGAGCCGTGAAACGACACCGCCCGCCCGGGCCACGAGGGCCCGGGCGGGCGGTGGAAGCGCTGGGCGCGCGGGGCGCGGCCGGGGGCGCTTACTTCTTGTTGCGACGCTGCACGCGGGTCCGCTTCAGAAGCTTGCGGTGCTTCTTCTTGGCCATACGCTTGCGACGCTTCTTGATGACAGAGCCCACGGAACAACCCTCGCTCACTGAGACTCTCGTCCGTGAGAGACGGAGTCCATACGACTGACGTGAGGGCCTAGCCTACCGTCCGTGTGGCCGGGGCTGTAAATCGTGCTCCCCGCAACCGGGAAACTCGCGGGAAATCCGGGGCGAACGGGGCCGGACCCGCGGCTGCGGATCCGGGCCCCGTCGGCCCTGTCCTACGCGCTCTCGAGCCGCACGTAGGACTCCTTGAGGTACTCGTGCACCGCCTGCTGGGGCACCCGGAAGGACCGCCCGACCCGGATGGCCGGCAGTTCTCCGCTGTGCACCAGCCGGTACACCGTCATCTTGGACACCCGCATGACCGCGGCGACCTCCGCCACGGTCAGGAAGACGACTTCCTGCAGGGGACGCTCCACGGAACTCATGACCATCACCCGACCCTTACCCGTGTGCAAGGCACCGGCTTCCCCTCCGGTGACTCCACCGGCACACGTGTATCCCCAGAGTAGTTATGGGTGGTACCAGTGGGAAGAGGGGAAGTGCAGTCCTCGTACGGTGAGAGATAGGACTGTTGCAGTACGTAGCCGATCGGCGGATGGCACCGCTCGCCGTACGCACGGCCGGACGGGTGGCCGCCGGGGCGGCGGGTTCAGGCCAGCAGGCCGTGGTGGGGGAACACCGCGCGGCGGCTGGCGAGGATGGCCTGATCGAGCCGGTCGGCCGGATCGTAACCCGCGTCGAAGTCGCGCCAGGCCGGGCGGGCGCCGTCGGTCATCCGCAGCGGGGCCGGGCCGCGGGTACGGCGGTAGACCTCGGCGCGCCAGGACTCGGGGGTCTCGGTGGCCGGGTCGACGGGTCGGCCGGCGGCGGTGGCGACCAGGTGGGTCCAGGCGCGGGGGACGACGTCGACCACCGAGTAGCCGCCCCCGCCGGTGGCCACCCAGCGGCCGCCGGTGTGCCGGTGGGCGAGGTCGTGCAGTTCCTCGGCGATCAGCCGCTGGGCGTCCACGGTGACGGCGAGGTGGGCGAGCGGGTCCTCCAGGTGGGTGTCGGCGCCGTGCTGGGTGACCAGGACCTGCGGCCGGAAGGCGTCGAGCAGGTCGGGCACCAGGGCGTGGAAGGCGCGCAGCCAGCCGGCGTCGCCGGTGCCGGCGGGCAGCGGCAGGTTGGCGGCGGAGCCGGGGGCGTCCGGGCCGCCGGTCTCCATCGGCCAGCCGGTCTGCGGGAAGAGCGTGGCGGGGTGCTCGTGCAGCGAGACCGTCAGGACCCGGGGGTCGTTCCAGAAGGCCTCCTGGACGCCGTCGCCGTGGTGGACGTCCACGTCGACGTAGGCGACCCGCTCGGCGCCGAGTTCGAGCAGCCGGGCGATGGCCAGCGCCGGGTCGTTGTAGACGCAGAAGCCGGAGGCCTTGCCGGGCATGGCGTGGTGCAGGCCGCCGGCGAAGTTGACGGCGTGCGGGGTCTCGCCGCGCCAGACCGCCTCGGCGGCGGCCACCGACTGGCCGGCGATCAGCGCGGAGGCCGAATGGACGGCGGGGAAGGACCAGTTGTCGTCGGTGCCGAGGCCGTGCCGGGGATCGGTCAGGTCGGGGTGGGCGGCGGCGTGCTTGACCGCCTCGACGTACTCCCGGGTGTGCACCAGCTGCAGGGTGGACTCGCCGGCGGGCGGCGCGGAGCGGACGGTCACGCCGGGGCCGCCACTCAGCCCCAGGGCCTCGACCAGGCGCATGGTGAGCGCCAGGCGGGTCGGGTCCATCGGGTGGCCGGGGCCGAAGTCGTAGGCGGTGACGGCCTCGTCCCAGAAGAGGTGCAGGCCGCAGGGGGTTTCACGCTCGGCTTCGGGCATGGCCTCCACCGTAGCGGGTGGCGGTGGCCGGGCCGCCGCCAGGGCGCGCCGGGGGCGGCGCCCCGGCGCGGGTCGCACGGTCGGGGTACGGCAGTTGTGGTGCGGCTGTGGGGCAGCTGTGGAGGGGTTTTGTTGAGGCGGTACAGACAAACGCTTGGTGACTCCATATCCTCTCCGCCATGAAGCCATTCAGCGTGCAACGCCTTGGGGTAATTCTCGCTGCAATACTGGGACTTGGCGTTTTCTTTGCCGCCCAGCCGGCCTCCGCCGCGGTCAACGGGACCAACTTCTCCGTCGACAAGTCGACGGCGAAGGCCGGTGACCAGCTGACCCTGACGCTGGCCCTCACCAACAACGAGACCAGCGACATCTACTTCGCCTACGAGTCCATCCAGCCGACCTGGCCGGCCAACCAGCTGAGCGGTGCCTTCACCGTCACCGGCTGCGCCGGCGACACCGTCGACTGCACGACGAGCGGGAACAGCGCCAGCTTCCACTTCAACGCGCCGATCGTGCCCGGTGCCACCAAGACCGTCACGCTCACCGTCAAGATCACCGACACCCCGCCGTGGGACGCCACCATCCCGTACACGGTGAACTGGGCGCCGTACGTCTACTACGAGTTCGGCCAGGTCGGCGGCACCTCCACCGCCCAGGACCAGGGCTGGGCCTACGGCACGGCCAACCTGGCGACCACGATCCTGGGCTGACCCCGGCCCGGTCCTCCCCGTCCCCCGCCCCCGCCACCCGCCGTCACCCGGCGGGGGCGGGGGCCAACGCCGGCACCGGGGAGAAGCGGTCGGCCAGCGGCAGGACGGCGAGCACCAGCAGCATCGGGGCCAGCAGCGCCCAGCGGTACGAACTCGCGTCGGCGATCGCACCGACCAGCGGCGAACCGATCAGGAAACCCACGTAGTTGAAGAGGTTGAGCCGGGCCACCGCGGCGTCCGAGTCGGCCGGGAACAACCGGCCGCCGGCTGCGAACACCTGCGGGATGATCGCGCAGATGCCGAAGCCGAGCACCGTGAACCCGGCGATGCCCGCCCAGGCGGCGGGCGCCACCGCGGCCACCCCGAAGCCCAGCGCGGCCAGCGCCGCACCGCCGCGGACCACCGGGACGGCGCCGAAGCGCTGCACCGCCCGGTCGCCCAGTGCCCGGCCGACCAGCATCGCGACCATGTAGCCGAGGTAGGAGAGCTTGGCGAGGTCCTCGCGGCTGCCCAGACCGTCGGTGAGGTACTTGACGCTGTAGTTGGAGACCGAGGCGTCCGCGATGTACGCGAAGGCCATCGCCAGGCAGAGCGGCAGCAGCGGCCGCCAGGGGATCGACCGGGCGGCGGCCTCGGCGGCCTCCCGGACGGCGTCGCCGAGTTCGGCCGGCCCCGCGAAGAAGGCGCCGGTGACCACCGCGAGCGGGGCGACCACCGCGGCGGCCGTGCCGAACAGCACCGACAGCCCGAGGTCGTAGTGCGAGCCGAGGCCCGCCAGGGACGCGCCGACGATGCCGCCGAGGCTGAACGCGGCATGGAAGCCGATCATGATCGAGCGTCCGTAGCGGTGCTGCAGCCCCACCCCGAGCATGTTCATACTGGCGTCCAGCGCCCCCACCAGCAGACCGAACGCCCCCAGTGCGAAGGCGAGTTGCCACAGCGCGTCGCCGAGTCCGACGGCCGCCAGGCTGAGGCAGACCGCGGGCTGGACCACCCGCAGCACGGCCCGCGCGCCGGTGCGCCGCACCAGCTGCTCGGAGGTGATCGAACCGACCCCGGCCAGGATCGGCACGGCGGCCAGGAAGACCGGCAGCAGCCCGTCGCTCAACCCGTACCGGTGCTGGATCTCCGGGATGCAGGTGACCAGCAGCGCGAAGGTGGTGCCCTGGAGCAGGAAGCTGACGGCGAGCGCGGACCGCCCGGCCCTCAGGCCGGGCGGCACGGCGGACGGCGCGGCACTCATACGGACCTCCACACACGGGCCTCCTGGCGACCTCGCTACCGGCCGGTAGGACGATGTTGGCGAGAGCGTAGGCGGTGCGCCGCGATTGCGGGAGGGGTCGCGCAGGGACTTCTGCCGCGGACTACTTCCCGCCGGAGGCCAGCTCCCGGGAGCGGTCCCGGGCCGCCTCCAGCGCACCCAGCAGCGCGGCCCGCACCCCGTGGTTCTCCAGCTCGCGGATCGCCGAGATGGTGGTGCCGGCCGGGGAGGTCACCGCCTCGCGCAGCTTCACCGGGTGCTCGCCGGAGTCGCGCAGCATCACCGAGGCGCCGATCGCGGACTGCACGATCAGGTCGTGCGCCACCTGCCGGGGCAGCCCGAGCAGGATGCCGGCGTCGGTCATCGCCTCGACCAGGAAGTAGAAGTAGGCCGGGCCCGAGCCGGAGAGCGCGGTGGCCGCGTCCTGCTGGGACTCGGGCAGCCGCAGCGCCTTGCCCACCGAGCTGAAGATCTCCTCGGTGCGCACCAGGTGCTCCTCGGTGGCGCACGAACCGGCCGAGATGACGCTCATCCCCTCGTCCACCAGGACCGGCGTGTTGGGCATCACCCGGACCACCGGGGTGCCCGCCGCCAGCCGCTCCTCGAACCAGGCGGTCGGGACGCCGGCCGCGGCCGAGATCACCAGCCGGTCCGCGCCGACGTGCGGGGCCAGCTCCTCCAGCAGGGTGCCCATGTCCTGCGGCTTGACCGCGAGGATCAGGGTGTCGGCCAGCTTGGCGGCCTCGGCGTTGGAGACCGCCACCACGCCGTACCGGGCGGCGAGTTCGACCGCGCGCTCGGGGCGGCGGGCGGTCACCAGGACGTCCGCCGGGTCCTTGCCCGCCCGCAGCAGGCCGGAGAGCAGGGCCTCGCCGATCTTGCCGGTGCCCAGGAAGGCGATCTTCTGTCCGTGTGCTGCGCTGCTGCCCATGGTCCGCTCCTTGCCTCGCTACTGCGGCCATCCTCGCACCGCGCGGCGGGGCCGGGCGGGACCGTCCGGTCCGTGGTCGCGGGGCCCGCGGCGGCGGTCCCGGCGCGGCCGCGCGGGGCGATTCGGCCCGGCGGGACCCTAGGGAGAAAACCAGGGGCTTCCCCTATGGCCTCCGGCCCCGGGCGGGAGCACCGTTGAACCATGGCACACGACGAAATGTCCCGACGTGAGAACCGGCAACTCGCCGTCGCCTCGGCGACCGTGGGCCCGTGGCGGACCGCCGCGGGGGTCGGTGCGGTGGTGGGGGCGACAGCCCTGGGGATCGAGGCGATCTCCGGGAGCTGGTCGCTGAGCATGCTGGCCGGGCCGGCCGGCTGGGCCCTGTTCTTCTTCTTCCTGGTCGGCACCGTCGGCGGACAGCTGCGCCGCGACACCGCCGACCGCCGGCTGCGCCGGTGGGCGAACGACCACCCGTGGCAGTCGGCACTGCCGGCGGCCGGCGGACTGCTGGCGCTGAACACCCTGGCGCAGCTGTTCCTCGGCGACTCCGGGCTCTTCGGCGCCTTCTTCATCTCGCTGCTGCCCGCCGGCCTCCTGCTGGCGATCGCCGGGGTGGTGGGGTCGGTGAAGCAGGCCCGCGGCAAGTCCTGAGCACCGGCGCGGTTCCGGACGAAACGGGGTGAAGCGCCACCCGGCGGGCACGAGTCCACCACGTGGTGCGCCCCCGATCAGCGCATCGTCACACCCCGTCGTCATACTGGCGCGATGCCGATAGCCGAAGATCCGGAACCGCGCCCCACCAGGGGCGATGCACCGGACGGGTCCGACCCGTCCGGCACGGGCGCGAAGGACCCGTTCGCCGACCTCGTCCTGGACGACGACTTCGTCCGGGGCGCCACCGCCCAGGAGCAGAGCGGGCGCACCCGCATGCTCGCCGCCCGGTGGAAGCACACCCCGCCGGTCGACCCGGGCGGCCGCCGCTCGGTCAACGACGGCCCGGCGCCCGCGCGCCGCTTCGGCCGCAAGCCGAAGCCCCCGGCGGTCGACGCCTGGGGGAACCCACGACCGCGCCGCTCGGCGTGGCGCACACCGCTCTACGTCGCGCTGACCGTCGCCGTGCTGCTCGCGGCGCTGAACATCGACGGGCTGCGCAGCTGGTACCGGGACCACGTCGGCGGCAC
Source organism: Kitasatospora sp. NPDC048545 (assembly GCF_040651155.1). Lineage (NCBI taxonomy): Bacteria > Bacillati > Actinomycetota > Actinomycetes > Kitasatosporales > Streptomycetaceae > Kitasatospora > Kitasatospora sp. NPDC048545. The sequence continues at coordinate 183,262 of NZ_JBEZIQ010000005.1, read as the reverse complement.
CGCCGCGGCCCACACCCCCGTGCCGACCGTCGCCCCCGAGACGGCCAGGCCGACCACCGCGGCACCGAAGGTCGACGACCAGCAGCCGACCGTCGCCCACCCCTGGGCCGGCTCCCCCGCCGAGGGCTGGCCGACCGGCGCCGAGGCCTTCGTCCTCCCCGAGGCGCAGGCGACCGGCGTCTTCAGCACCGCCCAGGTGGCCTCTCAGCTGCAGTCCGTCAGGGACTACCTGATCGCCGCCAACCTGGACCCGAAGGTGATCGCCGGAGGCCGGCCGGACGCCGCCCTGGCACTGCTGGAGCGGCAGGACCAGGACGGCGCGAAGTCCGCGCTGGAGCACCCGTCCAAGGAGAACGACCCGACCGACTGGTTCAGCCGGTTCGACCCGCGTGACGCGATCCCGGTGGGCGACACGGTCAAGGTCCAGGGCCGGATGACCTTCGAGGGCGACGGCGACAAGGGCGTCCTGATCCACACCGACTTCAGCTTCGTGTACGCGCTGCGCCCCGGCCCGGAGGCCGCCAAGCAGGCCGCGTCGCCCCGGCCGTCGACCCCCGCCCCGCAGCCGACCGGACCGGCCGCTCCGCAGGGCGGCGGCACGGCCAAGCCGGTGGGCCTGGTCGTCCGGACGGACGACGTGGCCGGGGACACCTGGACCACCCGCACGATCGTCCGGCGGGTGGACACGTTCCGCTTCTACGACCCGGGGCGCTACCAGGTCCAGCCGAAGAAGGTCGTCTACGCCAAGAGCCAGACCGACCCGGCCAACTCGGCCTGCGACGTCTACGACGGCTTCTTCCACCCGCAGTTCGACCAGTTCGCGGCGCTGCAGCAGGACACCCCCGGCTCCCGGCCGACCGGGCCGGCCATCGACCCGTACGACCGCAGCAAGGACGTCGAGCAGACCGCGGGGTGCGGCACGGTCAGCCGCAACTGACCGGTCAGCGCTTGCGCTTGCTCCGGCCCGGCGCCCTGCCGCCGGGCCGGCCGCTGCGGCTCGCCAGGCGCGTCTCGTACCGGGCGACGGCCCGCTCGTACGAGGCGCGCCGCACCGCCTCCCCGGGGGCCTCGACCAGGCTGCGGGCGAAGTAGGCGGCCAGGGCCCCGGCGCCGCCGATCAGCCAGACCGCGCCGAGCGACTTGTCCTCGGCCATCCAGCCGGTCAGCCGGTCCCTGCCCTCGGTGAGCACCTTCCAGGTGCGCAGGACGGACATCATCGAGCAGATCGCGATGGCGACGGTCAGCAGCCCGTTGACGAAGGTGCCGTTGTCGGAGAGCGCGATGCCCTCGACGCCGAAGCGCAGCAGCAGCACCACGGCCGCGGTCGCGACCAGGGCTCCGGCGGACACGCCGACCCGGCGCAGCCAGTAGCCGCCGTCCCGGTTCAGCCAGCTGGTGCCGAACCAGCGGATCGGCTCGGGCGCCGGGGCGCCGGCGACCTCGGGGGCGGGGGTGGGGGGCTGCTCGCTCACGCCGTCGATTATCACCCGACTGCCGCACACGGCGGAGGAGCCGTCCCGGTCCGCGGGACGGCTCCTCCGTTTCCGGTCGTCGGGACCGGTGGCACGCCGCGGTCGCGGGGCCGCTCCGGGCCGGTCTCAGCCGAGCTTGGTCACGTCGCGGACCGCGCCCTTGTCGGCAGACGTGGCCATCGCCGCGTAGGCGCGCAGGGCCTGGCTGACCTTGCGGTCGCGGTTCTTCGGCCGGTAGCCGCCCGAGGCCTCCAGGGCACGGCGGCGCTCGGCGAGGACCTCGTCCGGAACCTCCAGGGAGATCGTCCGGCCGGGGATGTCGATGGCGATGGTGTCGCCGTCCTCGACCAGGGCGATGGTGCCCCCGGAGGCCGCCTCCGGGGAGGCGTGGCCGATGGACAGGCCCGAGGTGCCGCCGGAGAAGCGGCCGTCGGTGACCAGGGCGCAGGCCTTGCCGAGGCCCCGGCCCTTGAGGAAGGAGGTCGGGTAGAGCATCTCCTGCATGCCCGGGCCGCCCTTGGGGCCCTCGTAGCGGATGACGACGACGTCGCCCTCCTTGACCCGCTTGGCGAGGATCGCCTCGACCGCGTCCTCCTGGGACTCCACCACGACGGCCGGACCGCTGAAGGTCCAGATCGACTCGTCCACGCCGGCGGTCTTCACGATGCAGCCGTCCTCGGCGAGGTTGCCGTACAGCACGGCCAGGCCGCCCTCGACGGAGTAGGCGTGCTCGACACTGCGGATGCAGCCCTTGGCCGCGTCGGTGTCGAGCGACTCCCAGCGCTCGGACTGGGAGAAGGCCTCGGCGGAGCGGACGCAGCCGGGGGCGGCGTGCCACAGCTCGACGGCCTCGGCGGAGGGCGAACCGCCGCGCACGTCCCAGGTCTTGAGCCACTCGGCGAGCGAGTCGGAGTGGACGGTGTGGACGTCCTCGTTGAGCAGCCCGCCCCGGTAGAGCTCGCCGAGGATCGCCGGGATGCCGCCGGCCCGGTGCACGTCCTCCATGTAGTACGAGCCGTTGGGCGCGACCTTGGACAGGCAGGGGACCTTGCGGGAGACCGCGTCGATGGCCCGCTGGTCGAAGTCCAGCTCGGCCTCCTGGGCGGCGGCGAGCAGGTGCAGGATCGTGTTGGTCGAGCCGCCCATGGCGATGTCCAGGGCCATGGCGTTCTCGAACGCGGCGCGGGTGGCGATCGCGCGGGGCAGCACCGAGGCGTCGTCCTGGCCGTAGTGGCGGTTCGTGATCTCGACGACGGTCCGGCCGGCGTTCTCGTACAGCGCCCGGCGGGCGGTGTGGGTGGCGAGCACCGAGCCGTTGCCGGGCAGCGAGAGGCCGATGGCCTCGGTCAGGCAGTTCATCGAGTTGGCGGTGAACATGCCGGAGCACGAGCCGCAGGTCGGACAGGCGTTCTCCTCGATGATCGCGATGTCCTCGTCGGAGACGTTCTCGTTCACGGCCTGCGAGATCGCGTCGACCAGGTCGAGCTTGCGCACGGTGCCGTCGACCAGGGTGGCCTTGCCGGCCTCCATCGGACCGCCGGAGACGAAGACGGTCGGGATGTTCAGGCGCAGCGCGGCCATCAGCATGCCCGGGGTGATCTTGTCGCAGTTGGAGATGCAGATCAGGGCGTCGGCGCAGTGCGCGTTGACCATGTACTCGACCGAGTCGGCGATCAGGTCGCGCGAGGGCAGGGAGTAGAGCATGCCGCCGTGGCCCATCGCAATGCCGTCGTCCACGGCGATGGTGTTGAACTCGCGCGGGATGCCGCCCGCCTGCTTGATCGCCTCGGACACGATCCGGCCGACCGGCTGGAGGTGGGTGTGGCCCGGGACGAACTCGGTGAAGGAGTTGGCGACCGCGATGATCGGCTTGCCGAAGTCCTCGCGGGCTACGCCGGCGGCCCGGAGAAGCGCCCGGGCGCCTGCCATGTTGCGACCGTGGGTGACCGTACGGGACCTCAGCTCGGGCACTGTGCTCCACTCCTTCGGGGCTCTCCTCGGCGCCCCGCCGCTGGGCGGGTACGGGGGCCGCTGTGGCTACCGAGCCTACGCCCGCCGTCCGCCCGGCGGACGGGCCGTCCGCGATGCGGTCAGGCGGCGGACGGCCCCGCGCCCCGCGGCATCACTCCCCGGTGGTGGCGACCGTGAGGTCCAGGACGTACGGCTCGACCACCTGCCCGTCCGGGAACTCGGCGAGCAGCGCCGCGCGTTCGGCGGCGAGCAGCGGCTCGCGCCGCTCGGGGTCCAGCGAGGCGAAGAAGGAACGGGAGGTGAGGTTGTCGACCACCTGCTCCACCGGGACCTGCCGCTGCCAGCCCAGCTTGACGCGGGAGACCTCCAGCCCGGCGGCCGCGAAGGGAGCGGTCAGCTCGTCGACCCGGCCGTAGCCGTGGTAGCGGCCGGAGAGCGTGGCGGACAGCCGCTCGTCCCGGGCGCGGACCCACGGGACGCTGTCGTCGAAGATGTTCCACCAGGTGGCGAGCGCACCGCCGGGCCGCAGCACCCGGATCGCCTCGGGCAGGGACTGCTCGGGCCGCGTCCAGTGGAAGGCCTGCGCGTAGGTGATCAGGTCCGCGGAGTCGTCGTGGAAGGGCAGGTCGTCGCCGCCCGCCCGGACCAGCGGGACCTGCGGTGAGACGGCCCGGAACCGCGCGGCCATCCCGGCCGAGGGCTCGACGGCGATGACGTCCGCGCCGCGGGCGGCCAGCAGCCGGGTGGCGATGCCGGTGCCCGCGCCGACGTCCAGGACCCTGGCGCCCTTCAGACCGCGGCCCCAGAAGCGTTCCAACTCGTCGAACAACTCGTCCGGGTAACCGGGACGGCCGCGGTCGTACTCGGCCGCCACGGAGCCGAAGCTCCCGGCGAGCTCACGGAAGTTGCGAAGTTCGCTGAATTTCCGACCGCCCGTCACTTCTCCCCCTCGGTACGGCCGTCCGGCGCTCCGACGCGCCCGGGCACGACGGTCAGCGTACGCGCGAGGGGGTCGCCAGGTGCAGGCGGGTGAAGGCCAGCGCCTCGGCCAGATCGGCCTCACGTTCGGCGGGCGACGCCGAACGGCGGGTGTTGACCTCCAGCACCACGTGACCGTCGAAGCCGGTGCGGGCCAGGTGCTCCAGCAGCTCGGCGCACGGCTGCTTGCCGCGGCCGGGGATCAGGTGCTCGTCCTTGCCGGAGCCGCTGCCGTCCGCCAGGTGCACGTGGGCGAGCCGGTCGCCCATCCGCTCGACCATGGCGAAGGTGTCGATCCGGGAGGTGGCGACGTGCGACAGGTCGATGGTGAAGTGCCGGTACTCCTCGTCCGTGACGTCCCAGCCGGGCGCGTACGCCAGCACCTCGCGGTCGCGGTACCGCCACGGGTACATGTTCTCGACGGCGAAGCGGACGTCGGTCTCGCCCGCCATCCGGTCGATGCCCTCGACGAAGTCCCGGGCGTACTGCCGCTGCCAGCGGAACGGCGGGTGGACGACGACCGCGCTCGCGCCGAGCTTCTCCGCCGCCGCCCTGGCCCGGACCAGCTTGGTCCACGGGTCGGTGGTCCACACCCGCTGGGTGATCAGCAGACAGGGCGCGTGCACGGCCAGGATCGGCATCCGGTGGGCGTCCGAGAGCCGGCGCAGGGCGTCGATGTCCTGGCTGACCGGGTCGTTCCAGACCATCACCTCGACCCCGTCGTAGCCGAGCCTGGCCGCCAGCTCGAAGGCGACGGCGGTGCTCGCCGGGTACACCGAGGCGGTGGACAGGACCACCTTGGTCTCGGGGATGTGCAGGGCCGGGTGCTGGGGGAGCACCAGCCGGTCGGTGGTGCGCAGCAGCGGCGGGCGGGCGGCGTCCCGGCGAGCGGCCTTGACCGAGCGCACCGACTGGACGGCGGCCTTCGCGGCGCCGGCGGCCCGGGCGGTGCGGGTCTCCTTCGGCGCGGCCTTGGCGGCGGCCCGGGCGGGCGTCGCGGGCGGCGTCGCGGGCTTGTCGGCGGGCGGCGTCGTGGCCTTGTCGGCGGCCTTCTTCGTCGACGGTCTCCCGGCGGCGGTGCGCTTCGTCGAGGCCGCTGTCGGAGTGTCGTCCGCGGCGCCCTTCGGGACGGCCTTCCCCGCGGTGCGCTCCGGGGCGGCGGCCTCCTTCGCGGCGGTCTTCTTCGCGGCGGCCCTCTTCGCGGTGCGCTGGGCCGCCTGGACGGCCTTGGAGGCCTGCGCGGCGGTGGCGCCCTTGACCGCCTTGCCGAGCCGACGGCGCGGGCCGTCCGGCCGCGGCTGCCCGTCCCCGGGAGCGCGGCCCTCCCGCGTCCCGTCCTCGCCCGCTGGTTGCACCACGGGAGACAGCGTAAGCGGAGCGCGCTCCGAACGGGACGCCGTCCTACGGAGCGAGCGCCGGTCGGCGCCGGTCGGCGGGGCTGTCCATGGTGTCCAGGCGGCGCAGGATGATGCCCTCACGCAGCGCCCACGGACAGACGTCCAGCTCGTCCAGACCGAACAGGTCCATCGCGGCGTCGGCGACCAGTGCGCCGGCCAGCAGCTGCTTGGCCCGGCCCTCGGAGACGCCGGGGATCTGCGCGCGCTCGGCGACGGTCATCGTGGACAGCCGGGGCAGCCAGGCCGCCAGCCCGCTGCGGGTGAGCCGGCGGTCGGCGTACGGGCCGGCGTCGGCGGGCGCCGCGCCGGTCATCCGGGCCAGCTGCTTGAAGGTCTTGGAGGTGGCGACGGCGTGCTGCGGCGACCCGAGCCGGGAGACCTCGCCGACCACGGTGCCCATCTCGGCCCGGATGTGGCGTCTCAGCTCGCGCAGCCCGTCAGGGTCGGCGACGTCCCCGGGCAGCCAGCGGGCGGTCAGCCGGCCCGCGCCCAGCGGCAGCGAACACGCGACGTCGGGCTGCTCGTCCAGGCCACAGGCGATCTCCAGCGAGCCGCCGCCGATGTCCAGGTTGAGCAGCCGGCCGGACGACCAGCCGAACCAGCGGCGGACGGCCAGGAAGGTGAGCCGGGCCTCGTCCTGACCGGAGAGCACCCGCAGCTCGACACCCGTCTCGGCAGCCACCCGGCGCAGCACCTCCTCGCCGTTCGTGGCCTCGCGCACGGCCGAGGTGGCGAACGGCAGGATGTCGACGACGCCCTTGTCCTCGGCGACCCGCAGCGAGGACGCGACGTGGCCGACCAGCCGCTCGACACCGGCCCCGCTTATCGCACCGTCCGAGTCCAGCAGCTCGGCCAGCCGCAGCTCGGCCTTGTGGGAGTAAGCGGGCAGCGGAGCAGCGCCCGGGTGGGCGTCCACCACGAGGAAGTGGACCGTGTTGGAACCTACGTCGAGAACACCGAGTCGCATAACTCTCCACGCTACGCGATGCGGACCCGGGCGAGAGGGGTTGCGACCGTATTCGCGCTGGTCCGGGGCGGGTGGCCGGTCACGGCCGGACCCGGGGGCCCGGCACCGTGAGCCGCGTCACAGCAGGCCGTCCCACAACTGCTCCACGATGACGGCCCACCAGTTCTCGGGATCGGCGAAGACCGTGCCGTCCACCTCCGCCAGGGCGCGCTGCAGTCCGTCCACCGCCCCGCCCGCGGCCACCGGGTCGAGCCCTCGCAGCCCGGGCCACCAGCCGGCGAACACCTCCAGACAGCGGACGAAGGCCCTCAGGTCCGCGTTGCAGTGGCGGGCCGTCGCATGGTCCGGATCCACCGCGCGGACGGCACCGTCCGTCGCGTCGAGGGCCACCAGCGCCCAGCCGTCCGTTCCCAGCACCAGCTGCCCGGCGAGGGCCGAACGCTCACGCTCGGCCACCCGGGTACCGCGGCCGAGGCCGTCGAGGTACCCGGCCAGCGGCGGCAGCACGGCGCCCGGCCGGGTGCCGTCGGCGATCGCCTCCGCACGGGGGTGGTGCAGGGCGAAGAATCCCGGCACGACCTTCGGCACACCCACCGCCAGCAGCAACGCGGCCGCCTCCCCGGGCAGTTCGGTCCGCACCACGTCCGCCTGGTCGAAACGCCGCACCCCCGCCGGGCCGAACCGCTCCGCGAGCCGCGCGGCGAGCACCGCGTCGGGCACCGCGGCGAGCACCGCGTCGGGCACCGCGGCGAGCACCGCGTCGGGCTCGGCCGGCGCGTCCCGCACCGGCCGGGGGAACGGCACCCGGTTGCGCGCCGGACCGTCCGCGGGCACGGGCAACGCCCGTACGGCGGCGGCGCGGTGGTCGAACCGCGGACCGTACGGAAGCTCGAAGTCGATCCGGACGTGCGGCAGTTCGGCGGCCAGCGCGTGTGCCCAGTAGCCGCCGGGCAGCGCCCCCGGCCGCAGATCGGTCCGGACGGCCCGCACGTCCTCGGCCGCCACCCCCTGTTCGCGCAGCCACCACCAACCGCGCAGGGCCGGATGCGGCAGGCCCGGCGCCGACCGCAGCGCCAACGACCGCTCCTCGCCCGAGCCGTCCCGGTACGTCAGTTCGGCGCGGGCACCCCGCCCGGTCGTCGGCGGCCGGGCCGGGTCGTACCCGCCCGCACCGACGAAGTCCCGGTACAGCCCGACCACTTCGTCCACCGGTACCGACGGCCACACCGTGAACCGTCCGCTCTCCCGGTCCACCACGGCACAGGCCGCCCCCACCTCCTCGGGCGCCCGCCGCTCACCGGTCAGCGGATCCACCTCCAGCCGTGCGGGCTCCGCCCACACCACCCACCCGAGCTCGAACTCGTGCACGCACACCCGCCGCACCGCCCCGGCCCCCGGCGGCAGATCCCCGTTGATCCACCGGTGCCCCGCCTCCACCGCCTGCGCCCGCGAAACCACCCGGCCACCCCGTCCCCGACACCCGACCCGACTGCGCCGCGACCCTACGCCCCCACGAGGACCCCGCACCAAGCCCGCCACGCACCGACCGGCCGGCTTCCCGCTCCCGCCCGACCGAGGTCAGGCGGCCCGGGTGAGGTCGAGGGGGCGGCCTTCGGCGGTGAGGCCGATGGCCCAGAGGCCGTGGGTGGCGGGGTGGAGGGGGGTGGGGCTCCGGCGGGCGAGTTGGTGGTCGAGGTAGGTGACGGTGTCCCGGTGGTTGACGGCGTTCCAGGCGTGCGGGCGGCCGAACGCGTCGACGGTGAGGAGGACGGCCTGGGAGCCGTGGCCGGCGCGGCGGAGGTCGTCGGCGAGGCGGTCGAAGGCCTCGCCGCCGTCGCCCAGGTCGCGGAAGGGGACGCCGAGTTCGCGTTCGGCGCGGTCCCGGCCGCCGCGTTCGCCGGCGTCGCCCTCGGTGGGGACGCGCGGGGCGGCGCAGGTGGGTCGTCCGGTGTGGCACTCGACCGCGGCGAGGGCGATCTCCATGCTGTTGTTGGCCCGGCCCGGTTCGCGGTAGCCGCCGTCGTTGACGGCCTCCGCCCAGCCGCCGACGGCGGGGTCGGGGTGGCGGACGGGCAGCCCGTCCTCGTCGCGGGGCGCCCGGCGTTCGAGTTCGGCCTGGTGCTCCGGGTCGACCGGGCCGAGCCCGCCGGGCAGTCCGTACGGGCGGCTGTCGGCGATGCTGCGGGGGCGGCCGGCCGGGTCGTCGGACCGGGCTCCGGACCGGGCACGCAGGGCGAGTTGCAGGGCCATCGCGTGGGCGGTCGCGACCGGGACGGCGCCCCAGGCCAGAGTGGGGTCGGTGGCGGTCGCGGCGGTGTCCCGGCGCCGGTCGTCCACGTGGTGCGGCTCGGGCCGGCCGAGTACCGGGGTGGCGCCGACGATCGGTGGCCCGACCGGCACCGCCGGTGCCGCCTGGGCGGACGGCGGACCGGCGACGGCGTGCGGCGCGGCACCGACCGGGGTGCGCGGGGCGGGCGTGCCCGGCCGGGGCTCGCCGGTGACGGGCTGAGCCCCTGCAGCGCCCGAAGCGCCGGCACCCGGCGCACCGGCTCCCGCCCCGCCGCCTCCCGCTCCGACGCCGCTGCCGAACGGAGCCGCCACGTTCGGAGCCGCCACGTTCGGGGCCGCCACGTTCGGGGCCGCCACGTTCGGGGCCCCTGCTCCGCCGCCGCCCGCGAGCGGCCCGGGCCCCACGGCGCCGACGGCGCCGACCGCACCGACCACCGGGTACCCGGCGCCGTACGCCGGCGTCCCGAACGGCCCGGCGACCCCGACCGCACGGACTGCCGGCGGAACGTCCGGCGCCGGACCGTACGGGGCACCGGTGTGCCCGTCGGAGGGCTGCGTGGCGCTGGGGGCGGGCGGTGCGCCCACCGAGTCGGTCCGTACCGTCACCGGCCCGCCGCCACCCCCGCCGTGTGCCGAACCCGCGGCCGAGGCCGCGGGCGAAGCCGAAGTCACAGGCGCCTGAAGCGGGTAGTCCCCGTCCGACCAACCCGCCGACCAACCCGCCGACCCGCCCGCTGAACCGCCGCCTTGGCGGCCCGGCACGGCGGCGGACCGCCCGGACGACCCGTCGTCCCGCGTCGGCGGCACCCAGTCGCCTCCGCCGGCCACCGCCTGGTGCTGCCCCTGCCGGTCCCCGGTCGCGTACGCGGCCCCCGACGTCACCGCGCCGCTGCCGGGCGCGCTCGCCGCCACGGCGGTGTCCGCCCCGCCCACGACGGCCCCGGGGGCGGCCACGACGGCCGAGGCCACGGTCACCGCGCCGGTCCCCTTCGGGTCCTGCTTCCCGTCCGTTCCCGAGCCGTCGGCCGCCTTCCCGTCCGCCGTCTTCCCGTCGAGCGGACTGCCATCGAGCGGACTGCCGTCGACCGTCGACCCGTCCGGCGCCCCCGTCAGTCCGGCGAGCGGCAGCCCGCGGACCTCCTTGCCGTGCCCGTCGGTGAGGACCGGCTGCCCGTGCGCGTCCAGCCGGACGGCCAGGTCGGCCACGCCGACGACCGGCGCGCCGTCCGGCCCCGGGACGACCAGCAGCCCGGAGGCGTCGCCGACCGGCGTGCCGTCGACCCGGAGGATGACCGGCCGGCCGTCGGGGCCGAGGACGGGCTGCCCGTGCGCGTCGAGCCGGACGGTGAGTCCGGGCACGCCGACCAGCGGTGTGCCGTCCTTCCCGGCGAGCAGGACCAGCCCGGAGCCGTCGGCGCCGAGGACGCCCGGTTCGCCGAGGGCGGCGGGCAGTCCGGTGCCGCGCGGGTCGAAGGCGCCGGCGCGGTAGGAGGCCGCGGTGATCCCGGTGCCGCGCGCGGTGCCGAGGCGGAGCAGGGCGACGGCGGCCGGTTCCTTGAGCGCGGTGGCGAGGGCGTCCTTCATGGCGCGGCCGAGTTCGCTGAGCAGTCCGCCGATCTTGAGCGCGGCGGCTTCGACGGCGACGGCCGCCACGCCCGCCGCGACCTGGTCGGTGGCGGTGTTCCTCACCCCGGTCGCGAGGTCTCCGGCGGCCTTCTTCAGCCCGCCGACCAGCCCGTCCTGCCCCGGCCCCGTGCCCGGCCCGGATCCGGGGTCGCCGCCGGACGCCGCGGCGACCCTGCCCGCCGCCTCCTCGGCCGCGACGGCCTGTTCCTCGGCCTGCCGGAGCTCGGCGGCCAGCTGTTGCAGCGTCGCGATGATCTCGGCCTTGCAGGTGTCCACGGCCCGCGCGGCCGCTTCGAAGGCGCCGGCGACCAGCCCGACGGCGGTGTGCGCGTCGTCCAGGTGTCCCTTGCCGGCGCCGCTGAAGGTCTGCCAGTACGCGCCGAAGGCCTCGACCGCACAGCCGGAGTTGTCGGCGGTGACGCGCCGGACGGACTCGCCGCAGCGGCGGGTGAGGCGGTCGGCCTCCGTGCCGAACTCCCGCCAGACCCCGGCCGCCCTGCGCAGGCCCTCCTCGTCGGCCTGCGGCCACGGGTGGCCGGTCCTGGCCAGGACCGGGACCAGTTCCTCGGGCAGTTTCCGGGACACGCGCTTCCCCCTCCGGGCCGGGTCCGTCAGACCGACATGTCCTTGGGGACGGCGGGCGCCGCCCCCGGGGTTGCCCCCGCCGTCGGATGGACCGCGGCGACGGCCGTCACCCCGGTCCCGTTCCCGGCCCCGGTCCCGGCGCCGAAGCCGCTCGCCGCCGAGGTGTCCGTGTCCGTGGTCCGCTCGGCCATCGCGTGCAGCCCGGTCCCGACCTTCCCGACCCCGCCGGCCAGCCCCCGCAGTCCGCCGACGAGTCCGCCGCGCGCCGGGCCGTACACGGCCGCGAAGCCGCTGCCCGGCCGGTCCGTCCCCCAGGGGGTGCCGAGCGCGCCGAGGTCCCGTTCCAGGGCGGCGACGGCCTTCGCCAGTTCGCCGCCGAGTTTCTCGAACTCCCGCCCCTCGCCGTGCAGTTCCCACGGCTTGAGGACGAACTGTCCACCCGCCCGGTCGGACGCCCCGGTCCTGCCGTCTGCCATCCCGTACCTCCCCGTAGCGGATCGGCCGCCATCCTAGGCACGGTCCCGGGCCCGCCCGCAGCGCACGACGGACCTCTTCACCCCGCCTTCACCCCGCATCGGGCCCGGCTCCCGCCCCCGAGCCCCGACGGCCCCGAATCCGCCGCCACGCCCCTCGGGCCCGTCACCACGCCCGCGGAAGCTCTACCCTTGCCGGGTGGCACCAGCAGAAACGTCCAAGAAGAAGGCCAAGGCGAAGCCGAAGGCCTCCCCCGCCCCCGTCGACCTCGCGATGCCGACCCTGCGCCGCGAGATCCCGCGTGACGAGGTCCCGCTCGACTTCCCGCGCGCCTGGGTCGAATTCGCCGACCCCGCCGACGAGGAGCAGGTCTTCCGCTGCGACCTCACCTGGCTGACCTCGCGCTGGTCCTGCGTCTTCGGCCAGGGCTGCCACGGCATCCGCGAGGGCCGCGGCGAGTCGGACGGCTGCTGCACGCTGGGCGCCCACTACTCGGACGAGGACGACGAGAAGCGCGTCCTGGGCCACGCGGCACGGCTGACGCCCGAGCTGTGGGAGAACTTCCCCCAGGGCACCGACGCCAAGGGCCGGCTGGTCTCGGACGGCGGCATCACCATGCTGGACGAGGACGGTGACCGCCAGACCCGCCGGGTCAACGGCGCCTGCATCTTCGTGAACAGCCCGGACTTCGCGGGCGGCGCCGGCTGCGCGCTGCACGCGCTCGCGCTCCGGGAGGGCCGTGAGCCGCTGGAGACCAAGCCGGACGTCTGCTGGCAGCTGCCGGTCCGCCGCACCTACGACTGGATCGACCGCCCGGACGACACCCGCTACCTCCAGGTCTCGATCGGCGAGTACGACCGCCGCGGCTGGGGCCCGGGCGGCCACGACCTGCACTGGTGGTGCACCGGCGCTCCGGCGGCCCACCAGGGCGCGGACGCGGTGTACGTCAGCTACCGCCCGGAGCTCACCGAACTGATGGGCAGGGCGGCCTACGACGTGCTGGCCCGCCTGTGCGAGGAGCGGATCGCCACCAAGGGCGACCGCAGGATCGCCCCGCACCCGGCCGACCCGGCGAAGCCGAAGAAGAAGGGCTGAGCCCCGGCCCGACCGGGCTCCGGCGGGGCCGGCCCGAGCGGGGCCGCGGCCCCGGGCCTACTTGTCGATGTCCCCGACCACGAAGAACATCGACCCCAGGATCGCGACCATGTCCGCCACCAGCGTCCCCGGCAGCAGTTCGGTCAGCGCCTGGATGTTGTTGAAGGACGCCGAGCGCAGCTTGAGCCGCCACGGCGTCTTGTCGCCCCGCGAGACCAGGTAGTAGCCGTTGATCCCGAGCGGGTTCTCGGTCCAGGCGTAGGTGCTGCCCTCGGGTGCCTTGAGCACCTTGGGCAGCCGCTGGTTGACGGGGCCGGGCGGCAGGGTGGCGAGCTTGTCGAGGCAGGCGTCGGCGAGGTCCAGCGAGTTGAGGGTCTGCTCCAGCAGGCATTCGAAGCGGGCGAGGCAGTCGCCCTCCTCGCGGGTGACGACGGTGAGGACCTGCCGCAGTTCCTCGGTGCCGTACGCGAGGTAGGGCTCGTCGCGGCGCAGGTCGAGGTCGAGGCCGCCGGCCCGGGCGATCGGGCCGCTGACCCCGTACGCCTCGGCCTGCGCCCTGGTGAGGACGCCGACGCCGGCGGTGCGGGCGCGGAAGATCTCGTTGCCGAGGACGAGGTCCTCGAACACCGGCATTTGCGAGCGGACGGTGGCGACGGCGGCGCGGACGCGTCCGAGCCAGCCGGCCGGGAGGTCCTCCTTGAGGCCGCCGACCCGGTTGAACATGTAGTGCATCCGGCCGCCGGAGGCCTCCTCCAGGACGTGCTGGAGGTCCTCGCGGCCGGTGAAGGCGTGGAAGATCGGGGTGATCCCGCCGAGTTCCAGCGGGTACGAGCCGAGGAACATCAGGTGGTTGAGCACCCGGTTGAGCTCGGCGAGCAGGGTGCGGATCCACACGGCCCGCTCGGGGACCTCCATGCCGAGCATCCGCTCGACGCCGAGGACGACGCCGAGTTCGTTGGAGAAGGCGGAGAGCCAGTCGTGCCGGTTGGCCAGCATGATGATCTGCCGGTAGTCACGGGCCTCGAACAGCTTCTCCGCGCCCCGGTGCATGTAGCCGATCACCGGCTCGGCGGAGACGATGCGCTCGCCGTCGAGCAGCAGGCGCAGCCGCAGCACGCCGTGCGTGGCCGGGTGCTGCGGGCCGATGTTGAGCACCATGTCGGTGGTGCCCGCCGTACCGCTGAAGTTCTCGGCTCCCGCCCCGATGCCGACCGTGGTCTCCCTCATGCTCCCAGAGTCTGCCATCCCGGCAGGGTGTCCAGGCTCGCCGGTACCGGAATGCGGACGGCCTGGACCAGCCACCCGAAACCGCCCAGCCCGCCCGGGTCGGTCAGCTCGGCCCCCTCCCCCGCCCCGCTCAGCGCCCGCAGGTAGCCCGCCGGGTCGGTGGAGGCGAGGGCGAGCGGGGGCCGGCCGCCGCTCACGCCGAGCGCGCGCAGCGCCTCCCGCTGCGTCGTCCACAGGCTGTGGAGACCGGGCACGGCGACGGAGTCCAGGGCCACGTGCGCGGTGACGTCGCAGGAGCCGTCCGGCACCGGGGCCACCTCCCGGCCGTCCCGGAAGCCGGTGAAGGTGCCGAACGGCGGCCGCCGCCCGGCCGTGTGCCCGTAGTCGACCGCGACGGCCAGACCGCGCTCCAGCCCGGCGACGGCCCGCGCCCAGGCGGCGTCCCGGGGGCCGCCGAACTCCACCGCGTCCCCGGGCCCGGAGACCGGCCACCACCGCCCGGCCCAGGCCGCGTCCGCCGGCGACACCTCCGCGCCCGGCCGCAGCGCACCGGTCCCGGTGTCCACCTCGACGTAGCGCAGCACCCCGTCCTCGTCGACCTCCCCGGCGTCCAGCGGCACGTTGTCCAGCCACTCGTTGGCGAACAGCAGTCCGGTCACGCCGCGCGGCGGCTCGTCCGTCCACAGGGCTGTGGACGGGAGCCCGGCCGGGCGCCGCGCGATCTCCACGCCGTACGGGCGCAGCCGCGCCAGCACTTCGGCGGGCAGCTCGGCCAGCACGCCCCTGAGAAGTTCCCCCCGCCCGGCCCCGACGTCGACGAACGCCAGCTCCTCCGGACGACCGAGGGCCGCGTCAACGTCGAGGAGCAGTCGGGCCACCGCGCGGGCGAACCTCGGCGAGGCGTGCACGGAGGTGCGGAAGTGCCCGGCGGGGCCCTCCGGCCTGCGGTAGAAACCCCGTTCGGGGTCGTACAGGGCCTGTTCCATGGCGGGCGCCCACCGCATCCAAGTCATGCGGCCGGACGCTACCCGCCGGTCGCAGGGCCCTCCCAATCGGTGCCGGTGCGTCTCCGACCTACGGAGTAGGACGGATCGCCCTACCGGCGGACCTGGACACACGGAGCGACTGCCTACGCTGGACACGTGCATCGACTCAACGCCTGGCTCCGCCGTCACCCCATGGTGGTCGACGCCGCCTGGGCGGCGATCGTGCTCCTCATCGGCCTGCTGCCGAGCGACAACCTCCCCGACGACGGGTGGCGCTTCGACGCCGACGTCCTGGTCGCGCTGGTGCTGCCAGCGCTGATGGTCGTCCGCCGGCGCTACCCGGACGTGACGGTCGCCGCCGCCACCGGCCTCGGCGTCAGCCAGGTGCTGGCCGACGTCGAACCGGGCGGCTCCTCGATCGCCTACCTGGTCTTCGCCTACACCGGCGCCGCCTTCGGGCAGAAGTCGACCTCCCGGCTGGCACTGACCGCCGGGCTGTCCGCCGGGCCGCTGGTGTTCTGGCAGATGCACCCGATGAAGACGGTGCGCGAGAGCGCCAACCACTACGTCTCGCACTCGTACAACCCCGGCGAAGCAGCGATGATCATGCTGCTGATGAGCACGCCGTTCATCCTCTGCTGGGCGTGGGGCCGGCTGACCCGGGTGCGCCGCGCCTACCTGACCGAGCTGGAGGACCGCGCCGCCCGGCTGGAGCGCGAGCGGGACGCCCAGTCCAAGGTGGCGGTCGCCGCCGAGCGGGCCCGGATCGCCCGCGAGCTGCACGACGTGGTCGCGCACAACGTTTCGGTGATGATCGTCCAGGCCGACGGCGCCGCCTACGTCCTCGACAACTCCCCGCAGCAGGCGAAGGAGGCGCTCGGCACGATCGCCTCCACCGGCCGCCAGGCGCTGGTCGAGATGCGCCGCCTGCTGGGCGTGCTGCGCACCTCCGACACCGCCGAGGAGTACGTGCCCCAGCCGGGCGTGGAGGAACTGCCGGAGCTGCTGGAGCAGGTCCGCACGGCCGGACTGCAGGTGGACTACGCGACCTCCGGGCACCCGCGCGAGCTGCCGCGCGGGGTCGAGCTGACGGTCTACCGGATCGTCCAGGAGGCGCTCACCAACGTCCGCAAGCACGGCGGCCCCGACGTGCACGCCCGGGTCGCGGTCGACTTCGGCGAGCGCGAGCTGGCCGTGCTGGTGGAGGACGACGGGCGCGGCAGCACCGACGAACAGCTGGCCTCCGGCGGCACGGACGGTCTCGGCCACGGCCTGATCGGCATGCGCGAGCGGGTCGGCATGGTCAGCGGCAGCCTCGACGTGGGCCCCCGCCCCGGCGGCGGCTTCCGGATCCGCGCCGTCCTGCCGCTCAAGGCCGCACACTGATCCTCCGCCCCTCCCCCTAGGAGCCACCTTGACCATCCGCGTGATGCTCGTCGACGACCAGGAACTGCTGCGCACCGGGTTCCGGATGATCCTGCAGTCGCAGGGCGACATCGAGATCGCCGCCGAGGCCGGCGACGGCGCGCAGGCCCTGGAGCAGCTGCGGCACACTGCGGTGGACGTGATCCTGATGGACGTCCGGATGCCGCGCCTGGACGGCGTGCAGGCGACCCGCCGGATCTGCCTGGCCGAGGACGGCAGCCCGCTGCCGGACGCCCCGCACGTGCTGATCCTCACCACCTTCGACCTCGACGAGTACGCCTTCGCCGCGCTCAAGGCCGGCGCCAGCGGCTTCCTGCTGAAGGACGTCCCGCCGACCGAGCTGGTGGCCGCGATCCGGGCGGTGCACGGCGGTGACGCGGTGGTCGCCCCGACCACCACCCGCCGGATGATCGACCGCTTCGCCGAGGTGCTGCCCACCCCGCAGAGCGCGCCCGGCTCGGACGTCCTCGGCCCGCTGACCGAGCGCGAGCGCGAGGTGTTCCTGCTGGTCGCCCAGGGCCTGTCGAACGGCGAGATCGCGGCCCGGCTGGTGCTCTCCGAGGCGACCGTGAAGACCCACGTCGGCCGGATCCTGGCCAAGCTCGGCCTGCGCGACCGGGTCCAGGCCGTGGTGCTGGCGTACGAGGCCGGGCTGATCCGGGCCGGGGCCACGGACTGAGCCGGTTCGGCGTCCGGGCGCCGACCGTAGACTGGGCCCGTACGTCCGGTACCCGACGAGCGGACCGGAACGGCCACACAGGACAAGGGTGGATGCGTGGATCCGTCCGACTTCGCCGACTCCGGCGAGTTCGCTCCGTTCGCCGACGGTCTCGGCGGCGCCGCCTTCGGTGATCCGGGCGATCCCGGCAACCGTCCGGCCCGGCTCGCCGTCGGCGTGGTCGGCACCGGCCGGGTCGGCCCGGCGCTGGGCGCCGCGCTGCAGCTCGCCGGGCACACGGTGGTCGCCGCCTCCGGGGTGTCCGCCACCTCCCGCCGGCGCGCCGAGGCGATGCTGCCGGGCGTGCGGATCGTCACCCCGCCGCAGGTGCTGGCCGCCGCCGACCTGGTCCTGCTGACCGTCCCGGACGACGCGCTGGCCGACCTGGTGGCCGGACTGGCCGCCACCGGCGCCGTCCGCCCCGGCCAGCTGGTCGTGCACACCTCCGGCGCGCACGGCGTCGCCGTCCTGGAGCCCGCCACCCGGGCCGGGGCGCTGCCACTGGCCCTGCACCCGGCGATGACCTTCACCGGCACCTCGGTCGACCTGGACCGGCTGGCCGGCTGCCCGTTCGGGGTGACCGCGCCCGACGAGCTGCGGCCGGTCGCCGAGGCGCTCGTGGTGGAGATGGGCGGCGAGCCCGAGTGGGTGCCCGAGGAGGTCCGCCCGCGCTACCACACCGCCCTCGCGCACGGCGCGAACCACCTGGTCACCCTGGTCGCCCAGGCGATGGAGCTGCTGCGCACGGCCGGCGTCGCCGAGCCCGGCCGGATGCTCGGCCCGCTGCTGGGCGCCGCCCTGGACAACAGTCTGCGCTCCGGCGACGCGGCCCTCACCGGCCCGGTCGCCCGGGGCGACGCGGGCACCGTTCGGCGCCACCTGGCGCAGCTCAGTACGGTGTCCCCCGACATCCCGGCGGCGTACCGCGCGATGGCCCGCGCCACCGCGCAGCGGGCGCTCGCCAACGGAACGATCGACGAAACGACAGCGGCGGCGCTGCTGGACGTACTGAACGAGGAGACGCCCTGATGGCACGCGGCAAGCAGCCGAACAAGCCCCAGCGGACGCCGAAGGTCCACCGGGCCGTCGTCACCCGCACCGTGGACGACTTCGAGGCCGCCTTCTGGCCGGACGAGCAGCCCGTGGACAACGCCGTCGTGATGACCATGGGCGCGCTGCACGAGGGCCACGCCGCGCTGATCCGGGCCGCCCGCAAGCAGGTCGGCCGGGACGGCCGGGTCGCGGTGACCGTCTTCGTCAACCCGCTGCAGTTCGGCGCGGGCGAGGACCTGGAGCGCTACCCCCGCAGCCTCGACGACGACGTGAAGCTGGCCGAGGAGAACGGCGCCGACGTGGTCTTCGCGCCGTCCGTCGAGGAGGTCTACCCCAACGGCGAGCCGCAGGTGCGCCTGGTGGCCGGACCGATGGGCGAGCGCTTCGAGGGTGCCACCCGCCCCGGCCACTTCGACGGCGTGCTGACCGTGGTCGCCAAGCTGCTGCACATCACCGACCCGGACTTCGCCTTCTTCGGCGAGAAGGACGCCCAGCAGCTGGCGGTCATCCAGCGGATGGTCGCCGACCTGGACTTCGACGTCGAGATCGTCGGCGTGCCGACCGCCCGCGCGGAGGACGGCCTGGCGCTGTCCTCGCGCAACCGCTACCTCTCGGAGGAGGAGCGCACCCGCGCCCTGGCCCTGTCCAAGGCCCTGTTCGCCGGCCGGGACGCCGCCGCGCAGGGCCCGAAGGCCGCCCACGAGGCCGCCTCGGCCGTCCTGGACGGCGCCGAGGGCGTCACCCTCGACTACCTCGCCCTGATCGACCCGCACGACTTCTCCGAAGCGGCGGACGACTTCCAGGGCGAGGCGGTGCTGGCCGTCGCCGCGAAGGTGGGCTCGACCCGCCTGATCGACAACGTCCGCATCATCGTCCGCTGAAAACCCGCTGACACTCGGTAGCTCAGCCCCAGGCATGCACTCACAGGAGGCGTGACCCCATGCTCCGCACCATGCTCAAGTCCAAGATCCACCGGGCCACCGTGACCCAGGCCGACCTGCACTACGTCGGCTCGGTCACCGTGGACGAGGACCTGCTCGACGCCGCCGACCTGCTCCCCGGTGAGCTGGTCCACATCGTCGACATCAACAACGGCGCCCGGCTGGAGACCTACACCATCGCCGGGCCGCGCGGCACCGGCGTGATCGGCATCAACGGCGCCGCCGCCCGTCTGGTCCACCCCGGCGACCTGGTCATCCTCATCGCCTACGGGCAGATGGACACGGCCGAGGCCAAGGGCTACGAGCCGAAGGTCGTCTTCGTGGACGAGCGGAACCGGATCACCGGCTTCGGCGGCGACCCCGCCGAGGCACCGGAGGGCAGCGGGCTGCTGCGCGGTGACGTGGGGGCACCTCCGGGCCGCCGGGCCGGGGGCGCGTACCGTGACGAGGACGGCGCGGCCACCACGGCCACACGCTGAAGGAGCCACTGAGTCATGTCCGTTACCCATCGCCTCACCGCCCCGGCCCCCGGTTGGACCGCCACCACCGACGTGGTCGTGGTCGGCTCCGGGGTGGCCGGTCTCACCGTCGCCCTCAACGTCCGCAAGGCCGGCCTGCGGGCCATGGTGGTCACCAAGGCGATGCTGGACGAGGGCTCGACCCGCTGGGCCCAGGGCGGCGTCGCCGCCGCCCTGGGCGAGGGGGACACTCCCGAGCAGCACCTGGACGACACCCTGGTGGCCGGCGCCGGCGTCTGCGACGAGGAGGCCGTCCGCACCCTGGTCACCGAGGGCCCGGACGCCGTCCGCCGGCTGATCGCCACCGGCGCCCTGTTCGACCGGGGCGAGGACGGCGCGATCCTGCTGACCCGCGAAGGCGGCCACCACCGCCGCCGGATCGTCCACGCGGGCGGGGACGCGACCGGCGCCGAGATATCGCGCGCCCTGGTCGCCGCCGTCCGCACCGACCCGGACATCGAGCTGATCGAGCACGCGCTCGTCCTCGACCTGCTGACCGACGCCGACGGCCACGCCGCCGGGCTGACCCTGCACGTGATGGGCGAGGGCCAGCGCGACGGCGTCGGCGCCGTCCGGGCCCGCGCGGTGGTGCTCGCCACCGGCGGCATGGGCCAGGTGTTCTCCGCCACCACCAACCCGGCGGTCTCCACCGGCGACGGCGTGGCCCTGGCGCTGCGGGCCGGCGCCGCCGTCACCGACCTGGAGTTCGTCCAGTTCCACCCCACCGTGCTCTGGCTCGGCCCGGAGGCCGAGGGCCAGCAGCCGCTGGTCTCCGAAGCGGTCCGCGGCGAGGGCGCCCACCTGGTCGACGCGGACGGCGTCCGCTTCATGGTCGGGCAGCACGAGCTGGCCGAACTGGCCCCGCGCGACATCGTCGCCAAGGCGATCACCCGGCGCATGCAGGAGCAGGGCGCCGAGCACATGTTCCTGGACGGGCGGCACTTCGGCCCCGAGATGTGGGAGCAGCGCTTCCCGACCATCCTCGCCTTCTGCCGCGCCAACGGCATCGACCCGGTCACCGAGCCGATCCCGATCGCTCCGGCCGCGCACTTCGCCTCCGGCGGCATCCGCACCGACCGGCACGGCCGCACCACCGTCCCCGGCCTGTACGCGTGCGGCGAGGTCGCCTGCACCGGCGTGCACGGCGCCAACCGGCTGGCGTCCAACTCGCTGCTGGAGGGCCTGGTCTTCGCCGAGCGGATCGCCGCCGACCTGGCCGACCGCCACCGGTCCGGCGACCTGCCCGATCGCGCGGTCGACGTCGCCGGCGCGCGCGCCGCGCGACCCGTCCCGCTGCCGCCGTCCGAGGCGCGCGCCGAGATCCAGCGGCTGATGTCGCGCGGCGCGGGCATCCTGCGCTCCGCCGCGTCGATGGCCGACACCGCCGCCGGGCTCGCCCTCCTCGCCGAGCAGGCCCACTTCCACGTGGCCGAGGAGAAGCCGGCCGACCCCCGGGTGGAGACCTGGGAGGCCGCCAACCTGCTGCTGGTCGCCACCGCGCTGGTCGCGGCCGCCGCGCAGCGCGAGGAGACCCGCGGCTGCCACTGGCGCGAGGACTTCCCCGAGCGCGACGACGCCCACTGGCGACGCCACCTGATCACCACCCTCGCCGCCTCCGGCGACCCCGTCAGCACCCCCGAGGAGCAGTAGAACCATGACCCACTCCCACGAGGAACTCCCCCTGGCCGACCTGGCCGGCTGCGGCGACGGCTGCGCCTGCGGGGACGGCGAGGGCTACGAGACCGGTCTGGACCCGCAGCTGGCCGAGCTGCTGGAGCAGGCCGGGCTGGACCCGGTCGAGGTCGAGGACATCGCGACCCTGGCGCTGGCCGAGGACCTGGCCGGCGGCGAGGACGTCACCTCGGTCGCCACCGTGCCCGCCGACGCCGTCGCCACCGCCGACTTCACCGCCCGCCAGGCGGGCGTGGTGGCCGGCCTGCGGGTCGCCGAGGCGGTCCTCTCGCTGGTCTGCGAGGAGGAGTTCGAGGTCGAGCGGCACGTCGAGGACGGCGACGCGGTGGAGGCCGGCCAGGTGCTGCTCTCGGTCCGCTCCCGCACCCGCGACCTGCTGACCGCCGAGCGCAGCGCGCTCAACCTGCTCTGCCACCTGTCCGGCATCGCCACCGCGACCCGCGCCTGGGCGGATGCCCTGGAGGGCACCGGCGCGGTCGTCCGGGACACCCGCAAGACCACCCCGGGCCTGCGCGCGCTGGAGAAGTTCGCGGTGCGCTGCGGCGGCGGCGCCAACCACCGGATGGCGCTGTCCGACGCCGCCCTGGTGAAGGACAACCACGTGGTCGCGGCCGGCGGCGTGGCCGAGGCCTTCCGGGCCGTCCGGGCCGCGTACCCGGAGCTTCCGGTCGAGGTCGAGGTCGACGAACTGGCGCAGATCGAGCCGGTCCTGGAGGCCGGTGCGGACCTGATCCTGCTGGACAACTTCACCGTCGGGCAGCTGAAGGAGGCCGTCGCCCTGGTGGCCGGCCGGGCGAAGCTGGAGGCTTCCGGCGGCCTGACCCTGGCCGGCGCGCGCGAGGTCGCCCAGACTGGTGTCGACTACCTGGCCGTGGGCGCGCTCACGCACTCCTCCCCGATCCTGGACATCGGCCTGGACCTGCGCGCCTGACCGTCAGGTCGAGAGCAGTCCTGTCCCGACTCGCAGAAAGCGTCCCCGTGCTCCTCACCATCGACGTCGGCAACACCCAGACCACACTCGGCCTGTTCGACGGCGAGGAAGTGGTGGAACACTGGCGGATCTCCACCGATCCGCGCCGCACGGCCGATGAACTGGCCGTACTGCTGCAGGGGTTGATGGGCAACCACTCCGCGGTCCGGGAGGCCACGGTGGAGGGCCTGGCGATCTGCTCGTCCGTTCCCGCCGTGCTCCACGAGCTCCGCGAGGTGACCCGCCGCTACTACGGCGACGTCCCCGCGGTGATCGTGGAGCCCGGCGTGAAGACCGGGGTGCACGTCCTGATGGACAACCCCAAGGAGGTCGGCGCCGACCGGATCGTCAACGCGCTGGCCGCCAACCACCTGTACGGCGGCCCGTGCATCGTGGTCGACTTCGGCACCGCGACCACCTTCGACGCCGTCAACGCGCGCGGCGACTACGTCGGCGGCGCGATCGCCCCCGGGATCGAGATCTCCGTCGAGGCCCTCGGCGTCCGCGGCGCCCAGCTGCGCAAGATCGAGCTGGCCCGCCCGCGCAACGTGATCGGCAAGAACACCGTCGAAGGCATGCAGTCCGGCATCCTCTACGGCTTCGCCGGCCAGGTCGACGGCCTGGTCGAGCGGATGGCCCGCGAACTCGCCAAGGACCCGGACGACGTCCAGGTGATCGCCACCGGCGGCCTGGCCCCGCTGGTCCTCGGCGAGGCCACCACCATCGACGTCCACGAGCCCTGGCTCACCCTCATCGGCCTGCGCCTGGTCTTCGAGCGCAACCGCCCGAGCTGAGCGGCGCTCAGCGGGCGGGCTCCCCGGGGACCGGCAGTCCGGACGGCAGGACCGGTGGCACGGCGACGCTGACGGCTCCCGGCCGCGCGTCCGGTTCCGGAGTCGTCCGGGGCGGGAAGGTGTGCCAGAAGGAGACGCCGGGCCCCTCGGGCAGGGCGGCCGCGACCCGCTGCCAGCCCGCGTCCCGCACCACCCGTTCCAACTGGTCCGCGGTCAGCGGCGGGTCCCCCCGGGTGATCGACGCGCCGGGCTCCAGCGGCTCGCCGTTCCACTCCTCGACCACCACCTGGTAGCCGTCGGCCGACAGGACCGAGATCCAGATCTTCGTCCCGTCCTTCCCGTCGACCCGGGGGTTCAGCCGGCTGGTCATCACGTTGTCGGCCGGATCGGCGGACACCGTGCAGGGGTCGTTCATCAAGGGTCCGGTCACGCAGCCGGGCCGGACGCCCGTCGGGGCGCGGGTGACGAAGGCCAGGAGCTGCGCCCGGCCGTGGCCGTCGTCCAGCACCAGCCGCACCTGCGGCGCCCGGCTCTCCGTCCCCCGGGCCTCGGCCACCACCACGGTGCCCTTCGGCAGCAGGCCGGTGACCATGCGCGCGAGTTCCGGGCCGGGGATCGCGGCCGGCCCCGCGGCGGCGGCCGTGCCGACCGGCACCGGGACCCGGACGCCGGGCAGCAGCCCGCCGGCCGCGACCAGGGCCACCGCGGCGGCGCCCGCCGCGGTGCCGATCCGCCGCCGGCGGCGCAGTCGGCGGCCGTGGGCCCAGCCGGTGTCGACCAGCGGGCCGGCATCGGTGTCGTAGGCGTCGCCGGCCCGGCCGATCGCCTCGGTGAAGGTCTGCTCGAACTGCGGGTCGGGCCCGTGGTCTTCCGTGGGCATGCCGAACCGTCCTCTCCGTTTGGTCGGGTCGTTGTGGGGTGGCGCCGGGCCGGTGCGGCGGCTCAGCGTTCGGCGAGCTCGCCGAGGCCTTCGCCGAGGACAGCGCGGATCCGGCCGAGGGCGCGCAGGGACCGGGTCCGGACGGCGCCCGGGGTGCTCTGCAGGACCGCCGCGGTCTCCTCGACGCTGCGGTCCTCCCAGTAGCGCAGGACCAGCACCGCCCGGTCCTGCGGGGCGAGCCGGCCGAGCGCGTCCACCAGGGTCAGCCGCAGTTCCGGGTCGTCCGGCTGGCCGGGCCCGTCCGGAACGGTCCCGACCGGGCGCTCGTCGCTGGAGCGGCGGCCGCGGTGCGAGAGGAAGGCCCGCACCAGCACGGTGTGCGCGTACCCGGCCGGGTTGTCGATCCGGGGCCTGGAGGCGAACCAGGCGGTGCGGTGCCACTGGGTGTAGACCCGTCCGAGCGCCTCCTGCACCAGGTCCTCGGCGAGGTGAGTGTCCCCGCCGGTGAGCAGGCAGGCGGACCGGTAGAGCGGGCGGGCCCGGGCGACGGCGAAGGCCCGGAACTCCTCGTCCCCCGCCGGTCCCGCGCCGCCGTCCGCCGTCCGTCCGGTTCCATCCCGTCCGCCTCCCGTCCCCGTGCTCCCCCCGTCACTTGGATGACCAGGTGTGCACCGGGTGGCGTTACAGGTGCCGCGCACGGTTTTCCCGGCGGGCCCGACCGTGCGGAATTCCACGCGACGTTACCGACAAATCGGATATTCCTCACGTAGTGTCAACCCATGCCTACGCCACACGGATCGCGCGGCGGCATGGCCTTCAGCGCCGACGAAGTCCGCGTGCTGCGCCGAGCCCTCGCCCAAGCCCTGCACCCCGCCGTTCCCGTCCACTTCCAGGGGCCCGACCGGCCGGCCTTCGCCGGACCGGGCGCCGAGCTGTGGGCGGAGGACGTCCAGGACGCACTGCGTCTGACCGAGGCGATCGACGAGGCCGTCCAGGAGGGCGGCCGACTGCGCGCCTTCCTGCTCGCCGACCTCGGCCGCTACCGCTCCGCCCTGCCCGGCAGCGCGCCCGGCTACCTGGAACGGCTGGAGGAGGCGGTGTCGGACGGCTACCTGCCCGGGCCCGAGGACCTCACCGCACTGCGCGGGCTGACCCGTCAGCCCTGCGGCCACGGCGAACGGTCGCGCCGCTCGCGGCTGGCCGGGCGCTGCCACGCGCTGGCCGAGGCCGCCGTCCGCGAACGCCTCGCCCTCGCCACCGGCCAGCCCCGCCACCTGGTGGCCGTACCCAGCCCCGCCGCACCCCCCAGCAGTCACCCCACCCCTGTAGGAGGACGGACCACCATGAGCAGCACCGACTCCCGCCCGGAGCAGCCCGCCGAGCCCGCCGCCGCCAAGACCCCGCCCCGCCCGCACCGGATGCCCACCCCGGCCGAGCTGTTCGGGCGCCGCCCCAAGCCCCCCGCGCAGCCCGCCCCGCCCGCCGACGAGGCCCCCGAGGAGATCGAGCTCGCCACCGGGACCGGCTGAGCCGCCCCGCCCGCCCGGAAGGGGGAGACCGCCGACCCGGTCTCCCCCTTCCGGCCGTTCCGGCCCGGACCGCCGTTTCCGTCCTCACGACCAATCCCGGCGCGGAGCACCGTGTGTGGCTGGCTACCCTTGTGGGGTGAGCGATCAGAGCCTTGTTCCCGCGACCGACGACCTTCCCGAGCAGATGCGCGTCCGGCGCGAGAAGCTGGACCGGCTCCGGGCGGCCGGCGTCGACCCGTACCCGGTCGGATTCCCCCGCACCAGCACCATCGCGGACCTGCGTGCCAAGCACCCGGACCTGGAGCCGGACACCGCGACCGGCGAGCGGGCCGGGATCACCGGCCGGGTGATCCTCTCCCGCACCGGCGGCAAGCTGTGCTTCGCCACCCTGCGGGACGGCACCGGCGACCTGCAGGTGATGTTCTCCCTGGACAAGCTGGGCCCGGAGCGGCTGGCGGCCTGGAAGTCCGACATCGACCTCGGCGACCAGGTCGGCGTCGAGGGCGAGGTGATCACCTCCAAGCGCGGCGAGCTGTCCGTGATGGTGGACCGCTGGGAACTCACCGCCAAGTGCCTGCGCCCGCTGCCGGACAAGCACAAGGGCCTGACCGACCCGGAGGCCCGGGTTCGCCAGCGCTACGTGGACCTGATCGTCAACCCCGAGGCCCGCGAGATCCTGCACCTGCGCAGCCGCGTGGTCCGCTCGATCCGCCGCACCTACGAGGACCGCGGCTACATCGAGGTCGAGACCCCGATGCTGCAGCCGGTGCACGGCGGCGCCAACGCGCGTCCGTTCAAGACGCACATCAACGCGTACGACATCGACCTGTACATGCGCATCGCCCCCGAGCTGTACCTCAAGCGGCTGGTGGTCGGCGGCGCCGAGAAGGTCTTCGAGATCAACCGGAACTTCCGCAACGAGGGCGCCGACTCCACCCACAACCCGGAGTTCACCTCGCTGGAGTCGTACGAGGCCTACGGCGACTACGACACCCAGGCCGAGCTGATCCGCGAGACGATCGTCAACGCGGCCCGGGACGCGCTGGGCACCACGGTGATCAAGGGCGTGGACGCGCACGGCGTGGAGCACGAGATCGACCTGGCCGAGCCCTGGGAGGAGGTCAGCGTCTACCCGGGCGTCTCCGCGCACCTGGGCACCGAGGTCACCCCGGAGACCACCGTCGAGGAACTGCGCAAGCTGGCCGCCGCGCACGGCATCCCGTTCGAGAAGGACTGGGGCCACGGTCAGATCGTGCTGGAGATGGTCGAGCGCCTGCTGGAGGAGAACGCCGTCCGGCCGACCTTCATCAAGGACTACCCGACCGAGGTCTCCCCGCTCACCCGCCAGCACCGCTCGGTGCCGGGCGTGGCCGAGAAGTGGGACCTGGTGATCTTCGGCACCGAGATCGGCACCGCCTACTCGGAGCTGGTCGACCCGGTCGAGCAGCGCGCCCGCCTCACCGCCCAGTCCCTGCTGGCGGCCGGCGGCGACGTCGAGGCGATGCAGGTGGACGAGGACTTCCTGCGCGCCCTGGAGTACGCGATGCCCCCGACCGGTGGCCTCGGCCTCGGCGTGGACCGCCTGATCATGCTGCTGACCGGCAAGAACATCCGGGAGACCGTGCTCTTCCCGCTGGTCAAGCCGGAGCCGAAGGCCGCCGCCGTGGCGGCGGAGAAGACCGAGGAGGAGTGACCTGATGGACTACGTCAGCGCGATCGTGCCGCCGCTGGTCATGGCGATCGGTTTCGGGTTCCTGGTGCGGGCCATCTTCCGCAGCCAGGGCGGGAACCAGAAGGCCAAGGAAGACTTCGACTGATCGTCCCGGGGGCCCGGAACGACCCCCGGGCCCCGGGCGACCCGCGAGCGGGCCCGCGACTGACGCCGTCAGCCGCCCCGGACGACCGGTGCGCCGCCATTCCCGATTCCCGGGGGTGGCGGCGCGCCGGTTTGGCGCACTTCACAAGATTTGCCCCATTCACTCCCTATCCTGGCCGCACTATGGTCCGGCAACTCGGCGAACTTGAGAACGCCATCATGACCCGGGTGTGGCAGTGGAACCGGCCGGTGACGGTTCGCGAGGTTCTCCTGGATCTGCAGGCGGAACGCGAAATCGCGTACACCACGGTGATGACCGTCCTGGACAAGCTCCACAGAAAGGGCTGGCTGCGCCGCGAGCGGGCCGGCCGGGCCTATCGATATGAACCGGTCTCCTCGCGCGAGGCGTACACGGCGGCCCTGATGAACGACGCCTGGGCCACCAGTGACAATCCGGCGGCGGCCCTGGTGCACTTCTTCGGGCTGATGTCGCCCGAGCAGCGCGAGGCACTCCGGGACGCGTTGCGGGTCGCCGCCCTGTTCCCGCCCGATCCGGCGGGCGCGGATTCCGCCGCCACGGACGGCCCGGATACCGGCGAACCGGATACCGACGGACCGGATACCGGTGGGACCGCGGCGGGCTCGACGCGATAACGTCCCGCCATGGAGGTCACCATCCGCCGCGCACGGACCACGGACGTGCGGGCAGTACGCAGGCTCATCGACGCCTACTCGCGCGACGGCATTCTGCTGGACAAGCCCACTGTCACACTGTTCGAATCCGTCCAGGAGTTCTGGGTCGCGGAACGGGACGACACCGGCGCGGTGGTGGCCTGCGGCGCCCTGCACGTGATGTGGGAGGACCTCGCCGAGGTCAGGACGCTCGCGGTGGACCCGGTCTGCCAGGGCTTCGGGATCGGCCACCTGCTGCTGGAGAAGCTGGTGCAGACCGCGCGCTGGCTCGGCGTCCGTCGGATTTTCTGCCTGACGTTCGAGGTCCCCTTCTTCGCGAAACACGGTTTCGTCGAGATCGGGGAGCTCCAGGAAACCGATGATGGTACGACAGACCCGGCGGCGATCGCTACGGACGTCTATGAAGAACTTCTCCGCTCGTACGATGAAGGCGTCGCCGAGTTCCTTGACCTGGAGCGGGTGAAGCCCAACACACTGGGCAACTCGCGCATGCTGCTGCACCTCTGAGCGGGCTCCGCGCGGGTCAAGGGTTTGTGTTTTCCGGAGAAAGGCGCTTTCCTTTCCTTAGGCAATGGGTCGTTTAGCGGAAAGGGAAGCCCGTGGCACAGAGGGTGCAGGTCATTCTTGAAGACGATCTCGACGGTGGTTCGGCGGACGAGACGGTGACGTTCGCGCTCGACGGCGTTGCCTACGAGATCGACCTGAAGAGCGCCAACGCGGACAAGCTCCGCGGGCTGCTGGCGCCGTACGTGGAGAAGGGCCGCAAGCAGAGCGGCCGGCTCGCCGGCGCCCGCCGGCCGGGCCGCACCTCGGCCCAGCGCCCCTCCGGCAGCGCTCCGGACACCGCGAAGGTCCGCGCGTGGGCCAAGGAGCAGGGCATGGAGGTCAACGACCGCGGCCGCGTGCCGAGCACGGTCCGCGAGGCCTACGACAAGGCCAACGCGTCCTGATCCCGGCGCCGTCGGCACGCCGGAGCGGGTGCGGGGCCCCGGCTGTCGCGCACGGCACCGACGACACACGCGCGGGGCGCGGAGGACTCTCCTCCGCGCCCCGCGGCGCGTGCCGGCACGGCCGCGGCACCGAGGGACGTCCGGGACGGGTGCTCGGGCGGCGGAACAATCACGAGCTGTGCAACGCTGTAGGGGCGAAGCGGTAACGCGGACACCCCGGGACGGCGTACCGACCACCCCGGCCGCCGTTGAACCACCGTCACCGCGGCCCGACTTCTCGCCAGGCGAACACCGCCACCGCGGAAACTGCGCGAGAAGCGCCCCGATACCGGGTATGAATGCAGGTGGACGGGTTCTGCGCCCGTCCAGGGGCAGTATGCGCGACCGGCCGGAGAGGGTCCGACCGCGCCCCGGCGGCGCTTGTTCGCCGATGGCGTAGCGGATTCCGGTGCATCCGGCCCACCAGTGGGAACACCGATTCCCAGCATCAGGTTGGGATTGGTGTCGGCTGGTCGCGCAGCATCTCGCTCCTCTACCGGGGAGTGAATCCGTGGGCCGCGCCGCTGAGCGGGACTAGCATGCGGAAGGACAGGGCGGGGACGGACCCCGAACTGCCCGACCGCTCTGAGGAGCGATAAACGATGTTCGAGAGGTTCACCGACCGCGCGCGGCGGGTTGTCGTCCTGGCTCAGGAAGAAGCCCGGATGCTCAACCACAACTACATCGGCACCGAGCACATCCTCCTGGGTCTGATCCACGAGGGCGAGGGCGTCGCCGCCAAGGCCCTGGAGAGCCTCGGGATTTCTCTTGAGGCCGTTCGCCAGCAGGTCGAGGAGATCATCGGCCAGGGCCAGCAGGCCCCGTCCGGTCACATTCCCTTCACCCCCCGGGCGAAGAAGGTCCTGGAGCTGTCGCTCCGCGAGGCCCTTCAGCTCGGCCACAACTACATCGGCACCGAGCACATCCTGCTCGGCCTGATCCGCGAGGGCGAGGGCGTCGCCGCCCAGGTCCTGGTCAAGCTGGGTGCCGACCTCAACCGGGTGCGCCAGCAGGTCATCCAGCTGCTCTCCGGTTACCAGACCAGCGGCGGCAAGGAGTCGGCCACGGCCGGCGGGCCCGCCGAGGGCACCCCGTCGACCTCGCTGGTCCTGGACCAGTTCGGCCGCAACCTCACCCAGGCCGCCCGCGAGGCCAAGCTCGACCCGGTCATCGGGCGCGAGAAGGAGATCGAGCGGGTCATGCAGGTGCTGTCCCGCCGCACCAAGAACAACCCGGTGCTGATCGGTGAGCCCGGCGTCGGCAAGACCGCCGTGGTCGAGGGCCTGGCGCAGGCGATCGTCAAGGGCGAGGTCCCGGAGACGCTCAAGGACAAGCAGCTCTACACGCTGGACCTGGGCGCCCTGGTGGCCGGCTCGCGCTACCGCGGTGACTTCGAGGAGCGCCTGAAGAAGGTCCTCAAGGAGATCCGCACCCGCGGCGACATCATCCTGTTCATCGACGAGCTGCACACCCTGGTCGGCGCGGGCGCCGCCGAGGGCGCCATCGACGCCGCCAGCATCCTCAAGCCGATGCTGGCCCGCGGCGAGCTGCAGACCATCGGTGCCACCACCCTGGACGAGTACCGCAAGCACCTGGAGAAGGACGCCGCGCTGGAGCGCCGCTTCCAGCCGATCCAGGTCGCGGAGCCCTCGCTGCCGCACACCATCGAGATCCTCAAGGGTCTGCGCGACCGCTACGAGGCCCACCACCGGGTCTCCATCACGGACGCCGCCCTGGTCGCCGCCGCCACCCTGGCCGACCGGTACATCTCGGACCGCTTCCTGCCGGACAAGGCGATCGACCTGATCGACGAGGCGGGCTCGCGCATGCGCATCCGCCGGATGACCGCGCCGCCGGACCTGCGCGAGTTCGACGAGAAGATCGCCGACGTGCGCCGCGAGAAGGAGAGCGCGATCGACGCGCAGGACTTCGAGAAGGCCGCGTCGCTGCGCGACGACGAGAAGCAGCTCCTGCAGGCCAAGGCCAAGCGCGAGAAGGAGTGGAAGGCCGGCGACATGGACGTCGTCGCGGAGGTCAACGAGGAGCTCATCGCCGAGGTCCTGGCCACCGCCACCGGCATCCCGGTCTTCAAGCTGACCGAGGAGGAGACCTCGCGCCTCCTGCGCATGGAGGACGAGCTGCACAAGCGCGTCATCGGCCAGAAGGACGCCATCAAGGCGCTCTCCCAGGCCATCCGGCGCACCCGTGCGGGCCTCAAGGACCCGAAGCGCCCCGGCGGTTCGTTCATCTTCGCCGGCCCGTCCGGTGTCGGTAAGACCGAGCTGTCCAAGACGCTGGCGGAGTTCCTCTTCGGCGACGAGGACGCGCTGATCGCGCTCGACATGTCCGAGTTCTCCGAGAAGCACACCGTCTCCCGGCTGTTCGGCTCCCCGCCCGGCTACGTGGGCTACGAGGAGGGCGGCCAGCTGACCGAGAAGGTCCGCCGCAAGCCGTTCTCGGTCGTCCTCTTCGACGAGGTCGAGAAGGCCCACCCGGACATCTTCAACTCGCTGCTGCAGATCCTGGAGGACGGTCGCCTGACCGACTCCCAGGGCCGCGTGGTCGACTTCAAGAACACCGTCATCATCATGACGACCAACCTCGGCACCCGGGACATCTCCAAGGGCTTCAACCTGGGCTTCGCGGCCACGGGTGACACCCAGACCGGGTACGAGCGGATGAAGGCGAAGGTCGGCGAGGAGCTCAAGCAGCACTTCCGCCCCGAGTTCCTGAACCGAGTCGACGACATCGTGGTGTTCCACCAGCTGTCCGAGGAAGACATCATCCAGATCGTCGACCTCATGATCGCCAAGGTGGACGAGCGGCTCAAGGACAAGGACATGGGCCTGGAGCTCAGCGTCGAGGCCAAGAAGCTGCTGGCCAAGCGCGGCTACGACCCGATCCTGGGTGCCCGTCCGCTGCGCCGCACCATCCAGCGCGAGATCGAGGACCACCTCTCCGAGAAGATCCTCTTCGGTGAGCTGCGGGCCGGCCACATCGTCGTCGTCGACGTCGACGGCGAGGGCAAGAGCGCCAAGTTCACGTTCCGCGGCGAGGAGAAGTCGGCCGTCGCGGACACCCCGGCCGCGGTCGCCTCGTCCGGTCCGGACCTGACGAAGTAGCCAACTTTTAACAGACAACTTCACAGCAACCGAGCCCCCGGCGTCCGCGCCGGGGGCTCGGTGCGTTCCGCCCCTCCGCACCCGGTGCCGCGGCGGGACGGGACGGACGGCCTCCGCCCTGGTTGGTACGGGTGCGGCCGATTTCTCAGCCAGGTTTAATCAACATACGGTTGACAGATGGTCAGCTGATGGGAAGTCGCGGAGCATAGCGCCGTGGCCATGTCATGGTCAAGGTCTATCTTTTTTGTGCACGCTTGTATCAAATGACGTCCACCTGTCTTTCATTTTGGTTTGCCGGGCTTTGGCCAAGAGCTGGCCCCGGTCGGGGAGGACGTCACAACGTTGAAGAACACCAGGAGAACCGCTGCGGCTGCCACCGCCGCAGCGGTCATAGTCACGCTCGGCGCGGGCCTGTTCCCGTCCACCGCCGTCGCGGCCGGTTCGGCCCCCGTGCCGAAGGACCCGGCCGAGGCCGTCCAGAACACCGAGCACAACATCCCGGGCCCGCTGACCGCGAAGGTGGAGGCCGAGCAGAAGGCCGCCACCGAGAAGCTGCTCAACGGCACCGCCCAGGTCGAGCAGCACAACGGCAGCACCAGCGTGAAGCTCGGCAAGGACAAGTACGTGGAGCTCGCCCGCGAGCGCACGGACAAGATCTTCACCATCCTGGTCGACTTCGGCGACCAGGTGGACAACACCACCAAGACGCCTGACGGCAAGGTCAAGTACGGCGGCGAGGCCGGCCCGAAGCACAACGAGATCGCGCAGCCGGACCCGGCCACCAACAACTCGACCGCGTGGCAGGCCGACTACAACCAGCAGCACTACCAGGACCTGTACTTCTCCAAGGACAAGCCCTCGCTGAAGACCTTCTACGAGAAGCAGTCCTCGGGCCGCTACTCGGTCGACGGCGTGGTCTCGGACTGGGTCCGGGTGCCGTGGAACGAGGCCCGGTACGGCTCGGACTACTGCGGCTCCAACGTCTGCGCCAGCGCGCAGGACCTGATCCGCGACGCCGTGGACATCTGGTACAAGGACCAGCTGGCCAAGGGTCAGACCGACGCCCAGGTCAAGGCGACGCTGGCCCAGTACGACCAGTGGGACCGTTACGGTTCGCACCACGACGGGAACTTCAACCAGCCCGACGGGTACATCGACCACTTCCAGATCGTGCACGCCGGCGAGGACAAGTCGGCCGGTGGCGGCAAGCAGGGCAGCAAGGCCCTGTGGGCGCACCGCTCGTACGTCTACGGCAACCTGACCGGCTCGGCCGGCCCCGAGGGCAACAAGCTCGGCGGCGTCCAGGTCGGCAACTCCGGTCTCTGGATCGGCGACTACACGATGCAGCCGGAGAACGGCGGCCTCGGCGTCTTCGCCCACGAGTACGGCCACGACCTCGGTCTGCCGGACCTCTACGACACCGCCGGCAAGGGCATCGACAACTCGGTGGGCTTCTGGTCGCTGATGTCCTCCGGTTCCTGGCTCGGTGAGGGCAAGAACAGCATCGGCGACATGCCGAACGACCTCGACGCCTGGAGCAAGTACCAGCTCGGCTGGCTGAAGGTCGACCGCGCCAAGGCCGGCACCGAGTCGACGCACCACATCGGCCCGGTGGAGTACAACACCGACCTGCCGCAGGCGCTCCTCGTCGACCTGCCGAAGAAGAGCATCACCACCGACATCAACAAGCCGTTCGCGGGCGGCAACGAGTGGTGGAGCGGCAGCGCCGACAACCTGAACGTCACGCTCACCCGTGACATCGACCTGACCGGCAAGACCAAGGCCAGCATCAACGCCAAGGCCTGGTACGAGCTGGAGCCGGACTTCGACTACGCCTTCGGCGAGGTCTCCACCGACGGTGGCAAGACCTGGACCGTCGTGGACGGCACCTGGAACGGCACCGCGCTCCCGCGCGAGAACAACCGTCCGGCCGTGAACGGCCTGGCCGCCACCTGGGGCGACCTGTCGTTCAACCTGGACGCCTACGCCGGCCAGAAGATCCAGTTCCGTTACCACAACACCACCGACGGCGGCCTGCACTACCGCGGCCTGGCGCTGGACAACATCGCGGTGGTCGCCGACGGCGCCACCCTGTTCAGCGACGACGTGGAGAACGGTGACAACGGCTGGGCCGCCACCGGCTTCACCCGCTTCGCCGGCTCGTACACCAAGGACTACGCGCAGTACTACATCGCGGAGAACAAGCAGTACGTGTCGTTCGACGCGACGCTGAAGACCGGCCCGTACAACTTCGGCTTCGCCGACAAGCCGGGCTGGGTCGAGCACTACGCGTACCAGCCCGGTCTGCTGATCTGGTACTGGGACACCTCCCAGACCGACAACAACGTCAGCGCCCACCCGGGCCACGGCCTGGTCCTGCCGGTCGACTCGCACCCGACCCCGATCAAGTGGAGCGACGGCACCCTGATGCGTCCGCGCGTGCAGGGCTTCGACTCCACCTTCGGCTCGCGCCGCGTCCCCGCGCTGACCCTGCACAAGGCCGGCGTCGAGACCGTCGTCCCGAAGTCGAAGGGCGTCGACGAGTTCAGCGACCTGAAGTCGTGGTGGTCCAAGGACAACCCGTACTCCGGTGTCGACGTGCCGAAGACCGGCACCAGCATCGAGGTCGAGAACGAGTCCTCGAACTACCTGGAGACCTGGATCCGGGTCCGCCCGGTCGACAACTGATCGAGCCCGTAGCGATCAGCCTGTGACCAGGCAGCTCTGACAACTCCACGTCCGGCCCGTCCCCGCACCGCGCGGGGGCGGGCCGGACGCTTGTGCAGGGCCGGACGCCCCGCCAAAGGCCGACGCCGCGTCAGGCGCGGTGCTTCGTCGGGCGGGGGTGCCTCGTCGAGCGGCGGCCGCCGCCTCCATACCGGCGGCGGTCGGGCCGAGGGCGACGGCGGTGCTCGCAGCCGCGCAGGGCGGCGAAGCGGCGGTCCGCCGCACTCGGGCGGTCACCGGCGTCGGGGTCCTCGCTCCCGGCGTCGTCCATGCGTCGATGGCCCCGCAGTCGACCGGGCCGCTCGGCAGTGCGGACCGATGCGGACCGAACCCGTCGAACCCCGCCCACGCGTGGTGCTGGTCACAGGCCCCCGACCCGGTACGACCGGCGGTAGTAGTGGGGCCGAGCGGGACGGCGGGGCGCCCGGGAGCTGGCGTCGGCGATCGGATCCCATGATCGGCACTTGGCCGGACCGGACGGTCGGCGTCACATCGACTACCCGGCGTCGTACGTCACACCGTTTGGGAGTCCGTCCGGTGCCGGTTACACCTGAGTGGTCCCCCGCTCAGCACGCCCCGAACGGGCCTTTCGTGCTGCCCCCGAACGACCAGTGAGGCACGGCCACCGATGTCCGACGTACCGCCCGTGGGGCCGGCCCTGCGCCGGCTCGGCCACGCCGTCCGCACCCGTGTCGAGCCCCTGCGCACGCTCGCCGCCGACGTACCGCCCGTGGGGCCGGCCCTGCAGCGGCTCGCCGCCCGCACGGTGGCCCTGACCGCGGCCTGGCAGCCCCGGCTCGACGACGCCGTCCGTACCCACGTCGCACCGCTGCGCACGCTCGCCACGCCCCGGCACACGACCCTGCCGGGCAGCCGCCAGCGGGCGGAGCACGACCACGCGCTGGCCTCGGTCGGGGCCGCCGCGACACTGCTCGCCGGCGTGCTGCTGGTGGCCGCCCCCGGCAGCGCCTCGGCCCAGACCGTACTGCCCACCACGCCGGGCAGCTCGGCCTTCACCGCGCCGCGGGCGGAGGTGCCCAACGCCGGGCTGGTCCAGGTGTCCGGGCCCAGCCCGTACAAGCTGCCCGAAGACGGCGGCACGGCCCAGCAGTTGGTGGCGGTGGCGGACAACCTGCTGCCGCTGGAGCCGCCCGCCCCGGCCGAGCCCGCTCCCGCCGCCGCACCGGCGCCCGCACCCGAGCCCGCACCCGCCCCGGCGCCGGCGCCCGCACCCGAGTGGTCGGCGCCGGTGCCGGACGCGCCCACCAGCAACCCGTACGGGGTGGCCAACCGCAGCTACGCGGCCGGCTACCACACCGGGGTGGACTTCGCGGTCTCCCCGGGCACGCCGCTGCTGGCGGTCGGAAACGCCACGGTGGTGTCGGCCGCTTGGGACGGCGCGTACGGCAAAGAGGTCGTCCTGCGGCTCGCGGACGGGCACTTCGCGCAGTACGCGCACATGTCCTCGCTCGCGGTCTCGGCCGGCCAGCAGGTCGCGGCCGGCCAGCGGATCGGGCTGTCCGGGAGCACCGGAAACTCGACCGGGCCACACCTGCACTTCGAGATCCGCACCAGCAACCGCTACGGCGCGGTGGTCAACCCGATCGCGTACCTCGCGGGGCACGGCGTCACGAACTTCTGACCGGTCCTCACGGACGCGCGGCGGCCGGGGCGGCGCTCGGCGCGTCCGCGGCGTTCGGCAGATCCGCCGCGTTCGGCGAATCGGGGGCCGGCACCGCCGGGTGACTGATCCTGCCGCCGATCTCCAGCGCGATGTCCCGGGCCGTCCCGATCGCCTCGTGCAAGGTGGTCGCCGTGTCCAGCGGCTCGCCCCAGACGTTCTCGGCGTGGCCGCAGTCCGCGTTGTCCTGCTTCAGCAGGAACAGCGCCGAGTGGACGGTGAACAGCGCCATCGCGGCCCGGAGCCGGTCCGCGAAGTCCGCATCCGGCCCGTGTACCAGCTGCATCATGGTGATCATGCGGTCCCGGAAGGCGAGGCCCGCCGGGGACTCGCGCAGCGCGGGCTGGTTCTCGTGGAAGAAGCGCAGCAGCGGGGCCCGCTCGGCCATCCCGTCCGCGAAGCGGCGGATCAGCTCGTCGCGCATCTCCGGGCTCCAGGCCTGCGTGCGGCCCCACGCGACGGTCTCGTCGATCGGCGCGGCCATCCGCTCGACGATGCCGAGGACGATGTCGTCCTTGGTCTTGAAGTGGTAGTAGAGCGCGGCCTTGGTCACACCGAGGCGGTCGGCGATCTCCCGCAGTGAGGTCTGCTCGTAGCCCTGCTCGGAGAAGAGCTCCAGCGACACCTCGATGATGCGAGCCCGGGTGTCGCTGCGGGGGCTGTGCGGAGTGCCCATGGCCTGCCTCATGACTGCGTCGGTGACTGCTGCGGACTCCCGGTGGCGTCCGCCCCGGACAACATTCTCCCTGCCCGGGTGGCTGGTTCGAAAACTGGCTTGACGACCGGCTAGTGAACAACTTACCGTGCCGACGATCGATAAACTAGCCGGGCGACAAGTAAGTGAGCCGCCGACCGGCCCGATGCTCCGTCCGACCCACCCCTCCGGGAGACCCCACCTCATGTCACAGTCCAAGACCGCCGGCCCGGTACCGGAGGACAAGACGGCCGAGGAGGAGCAGCCGCGGTCACCCCGCGAGATCCGCCTCGTGATGGTCGGCCTGGTCGTCACCATGCTGCTGGCCATGCTCGACAACCTGATCGTCGGCACCGCGATGCCGACCATCGTCGGCGACCTCGGCGGCGCCGAGCACCTGTCCTGGGTGGTCACCGCCTACACCCTGGCGACCGCCGCCTCGACCCCGATCTGGGGCAAGCTCGGCGACATGTACGGCCGCAAGGGCACCTTCCTCACCTCGATCGTGATCTTCCTGGTGGGCTCGGCACTGTCCGGCCTGTCGCAGAACATGAACGAGCTGATCGGCTTCCGCGCCGTGCAGGGCCTGGGCGCCGGCGGTCTGATGGTCGGCGTCATGTCGATCATGGGCGCGCTGGTTCCGCCGCGCGACCGCGGCAAGTACCAGGGCATGTTCGCCGCGGTGATGGCGCTCGCCACCATCGGCGGCCCGCTGGTCGGCGGCTTCATCACCGACCACCTGAGCTGGCACTGGACCTTCTACATCAACCTGCCGCTCGGCGTGGTCGCGCTGGCCGTCGTCATCGTCACCCTGAAGCTGCCGAAGGTCCGCAGCACCGCCAAGATCGACTACCTGGGCGCGATCCTGCTCACGGTCGGCATCACCTCGCTCGTGCTGATCACCACCTGGGGCGGCCAGCAGTACGCCTGGGGCTCCAAGGAGATCCTCGGCCTGGCCGCGCTCGCCGCCGCCTCGCTGATCGCCTTCTGCTACGTGGAGCAGCGGGTCGAGGAGCCGATGCTCCCGCTCACCCTGTTCAAGAACCTGAACTTCACCCTGGTCTCGATCATCGGCTTCGTCGTCGGCTTCGTGATGTTCGGCTCGACCGTCTTCCTGCCGCTCTACCAGCAGATCGTCCAGGGCGCCTCGGCAACCAACTCCGGCCTGCTGCTGATGCCGATGATGTTCGGCATGCTGGTGATCTCGCTGGTGGTCGGCCAGGCGGTCACCAAGACCGGCAAGTACCGGATCTACCCGATCATCGGCACCATCGTGATGACCGGCGGCATGGTCCTGCTCTCCACCATGGGCACCGGGACCAGCAGCTTCACCTCGGCCTGCTGGATGATCGTGCTCGGCGCCGGCATGGGCTTCCTGATGCAGATCACCATGCTCGTCGCGCAGAACAGCGTCGAGCTCAAGGACATGGGCGTGGCCAGCTCCACCGCCACCCTGTTCCGCACCATCGGCGGTTCCTTCGGTGTCGCGCTGTTCGGCGCGCTGTTCAACAACCGGGTGACCGACACCATGAAGGAGAAGCTCGGCGACCAGGCCGGCGCGGGCGGCGGTGTGAAGGACCCGGGCCAGATGAGCCCGGCCGCGCTGCGCAAGCTGCCCGAGAACATCCAGGACGCCTACCACCACGCGGTGTCCAACGGCATGCACACCGTCTTCCTGTGGGGCGCTGGCGTGGCCGTGATCGCGATCGCCGCCGCGCTGTTCCTGCGCGAGGTGCCGCTGCGCGGGACGGGCAAGGGCGAGAAGCCGGCCGAGGCCTCGCTGGAGGCCGCGGCCGTCTGACGGTCCCGCCCGGCACGACCGCGGCGCCCCCGGAAGGTTCGTCCTTCCGGGGGCGCCGTCGTTCGTCCGGGGCCGTCGCGGTGCCCCGCGGTCGGCGCGGTCCGGTGCCGACCGGTGCGGTCCCCGCGGTCCGGTGCGGTTCGCCGGTGGCTACTGCGGCAGTCGGTAGACGCCCTGCTCGACCGGCTCGACCAGGCCGTCCGCGACCAGGCCGTCCAGCGCCCGGGCCCGCTGCACCGCGTCCGGCCAGACCGCGTCCAGCCGGACCTGCTCGACCTCGCCGTGCGCCTCCCGCAGCACCGCGAGCAGCTTGCCGCGCACCTGGCGGTCCGTCCCCTCGTAGGACTGGCCGCGTCGCGCCGGGCCCTCGTACGGCGGGCGGCCGGCCCGCTGCCAGGCGCAGCCGACGAACAGCGGGCACTCCCCGCACTCCGGGCCGCGCGCGGTGCAGACCAGCGCGCCCAGCTCCATCACGCCGACCGCCCAGGTGGCGGCGGTCTCGGCGTCGTCGGGCAGCAGCCCGGTGGCGGTGCGGCGCTCGGCCGCGGTGGTGGCCTGGGCCGGGTACTCGACGCCGGTCACCGCACGGGCGAAGACCCGGCGGACGTTGGTGTCCAGCACCACGTGCCGCTGGCGGAAGGCGAAGGAGGCGACCGCGGCGGCGGTGTACTCCCCCACCCCGGGCAGCGAGAGCAGCGTGGCGTGGTCGTCCGGGACCTCGCCGCCGTGCTCCTCGGTGATCGCCACGGCGGCCGCGTGCAACCGCAGCGCGCGGCGCGGGTAGCCCAGCCGGCCCCACATCCGGACCGCCTCGCCGGGCGCGTCGGCGGCGAGGGCGGCCGGGGTCGGCCAGCGGGTCAGCCAGGCCTCCCAGGCGGGCAGCACGCGCTTGACGGGGGTCTGCTGGAGCATGAACTCGCTCACCATGACCGCCCAGGGCGTCGCGTCGGGGGTCCGCCAGGGCAGGTCGCGCTTGGTCGCCTCGTACCAGTCCAGGACGGTGGAGTGGAACAGCGGCAGGGGCATCGGCAGTCGAACGCCGTCGACGGCGGTGGCGGTGGCGGTGGCTGTGGCGGCGGTGGTGAGGTCAGCAGTCATGGCCCTTCGATCCTCCCACGCCCGCTGAGCCGGCCGAAGCGGAGGAGACAGGTCCGGATGCCCCGGAGGATTTCCCGGAAATCAGCCCTCCGAGGCTCCCTCGAACGGATCAAATGGCGGATCATGTGAAGGAAGGGGCGACTGTGCGGTGTTGGTGAGTCAAACGCCACACACAGTCTCGTAGAGTTTGGTCGTGCCCTCTCTGCGTCAACCCGTGGGACCGCTGCCGGCCTCGATCTACTGGCGTCGGCGCGTCGTCGTGCTCGCCGCCGTCGCGGCGGTCGTCGCCCTGATCGCCTGGCTGATGAACGATCAGGGCGGGGGCGGTGACGGCGGCTCGTCGAACAAGGCCGCCCAGGCCGTTCCGACCCAGAGTCAGACGCCGGCCCAGGCCATCACGCCCGGCGCCTCGCCGAGCGGCCCCGCGGCGCGCCCCGGTGGCGGCTCGGGAAGCAACCCCGGCGGCGGCCCGGTGGCCGGCGGTGGCGGCACCGAGGTCAACATCAGCGGTGGCGGCACCGGCGGCGCCAACCCGGCCCCCGCGGGCGGTTCGAGCGGCGGCGGCACCGGTGGCGGTGCGGCGGGCGGTTCCGGCGGCACGGGCGGCACCGGCGGCGGCGCCCCGGCGTTCAACACCCCCGAGATCATGGCGCTTCCGGTCTGCGCCTCCTCGCAGGTCGCCCTGGAACTGGCCGGTACCCAGAACTCGTACCAGCCCAAGGACAAGCCGCGGCTCGCCCTGACGGTCAAGAACTCCTCCGGCGCCAACTGCCGGGTGGACCTGGGCCGGGCCGCCTCCGCGATCACCGTCAGCGCCAGCAACGGCGACCGGGTCTGGTCCTCCGGCGACTGCCCGACCGACCGGGGCAGCATCTGGGTGCAGCTGGCGGCGAGCGGCAGCCAGACCGAGACCTTCACCTGGGACCGCAGCCGCAGCAAGCCGCAGTGCGCGACCAGCGACCTGGCTCCGCCGGCGAACGGCACGTACGTGGTGCTCGCCGAGCTCACCGGGCTCTCCGGGGACAAGGTCTCCGCGCGGGCCTCGATCCGACTGGACAACTGAGGCCCGGTCGACTCCGCTCGGAGCCCCCGGCCGCGCGGCCGGGGGCTCCGGCGTTCCGGGCCCCGCTTCGGCCCCACCTCCGGCTCCGCTCCGGCGCACGGGTGGCGCGGCAGGGCGGGAACACGGGACGGCCCCCGGGGAAACGTTCCCCGGGGGCCGTGAGCCGTGAGCCGTCCGCGCGGCGGGTCAGACGTAGCGCTCCAGGATGGACGATTCGGCAAGGCGGGACAGGCCCTCGCGGACCGAGCGGGCCCGGGTCTCGCCGACGCCCTCGACCGTCTGCAGGTCGTCGATGCTCGCGGCGAGCAGCTTCTGCAGGCCGCCGAAGTGCTCGACCAGGCGCTCTATCACCGTGTTGGGCAGCCGCGGGATCTTCGCCAGCAGGCGGTAGCCGCGCGGCGAGACGGCGGAGTCCAGCGACTCCGGCGAGCCCGAGTAGCCGAGCGCCTTGGCGACGGTCTGCAGGTCCAGCAGCTCGGCGTGGGTGAGCGCCTCCAGGTCGGCCAGCACCTCGTTGACCGTCCGGCCCTTCTTGGCGGCCCGCTCCGGGAAGTAGTCCCGGGCGACCAGTTCGCGCTCCGGCTCCACGCCCGCGATCAGCTCGTCCAGCTGCAGCGAGAGCAGGCGGCCGTCGATACCGAGTTCCAGCACGTAGCCGGCGATCTCGGTGGCGATCAGCCGGACCATCTCCAGGCGCTGGGCCACGGCCGTGACGTCCCGGACCGTGACCAGGTCCTCGATCTCCAGCGCGGAGAGCGTGCCGGCCACCTCGTCCAGGCGCAGCTTGTAGCGCTCCAGGGTGGCCAGCGCCTGGTTGGCGCGGGACAGCACCGTGGTGGAGTCCTCCAGCACCCGGCGGGTGCCGTTGACGTACATCGCGATCAGCCGCATCGAGTGCGAGACCGCGACCACCGGGAAGCCGGTCTGCCGGTTGACCCGCTCGGCGGTGCGGTGGCGGGTGCCGGTCTCGTCGGTCGGGATGGTCGAATCCGGCATCAGGTGCACGCCGGCCCGGACGATCTTGGTGATGTCCTTGTCGAGCACCACCGCGCCGTCGAGCTTGCACAGCTCGCGCAGCCGGGTCGCGGTGAACTCGACGTCCAGGACGAAGCCGCCGGTGCAGATGGGCTCGACCGTCTTGTCGAAGCCCAGCACGATCAGGCCACCGGTGTTGGCCCGCAGGACCCGCTCCAGGCCGTCACGCAACGCCGTGCCGGGCGCGATGGCGGTGAGGGAGGCCCGCAGCAGGGCCTCCTCACGGGAGGCCTTGTCCGCCCCCCGGTCGCTGGCTGCCACGTGACTCCTCCGGTCGACCCCGTGCCGCGCGCCTCGCGCCGTGCGCCGGTCCGCGGTCTGTTGCTCTGTCGCTCAGTACCGCTCGGTACTGCCTTCTGGCCAATGAGACTGGGGAAAGTCTAACTGCGTGCGGCTGCGGCAGGGCTTGGGTCAGCGCAGTTCGTCGGAGTCGAGCGGCTCCCAGCCGTCCATCAGCTCCTCCGGACCGACCGCGACCCGGGCGGAGCGCGGGGCCGGGGGCGCCGACGGTGCCTCAGCACGGGCCTCGCCGCGCGGCTTGGCGGCCGCCCGGCGCCGGCCCGGGATGGCCCGCAGCGCCTCGCCGATGTCGGCCACCTCCACCACCTTCATGCCCGGCGGCACCTTGCCCGGGTCCGGCGGGACCAGGGCGTGGGTGAAGCCCAGCCGGTGCGCCTCGGCGAGCCGCCGCTGCACACCCGTCACCCGGCGCACCTCGCCCGCCAGGCCGACCTCGCCGATCGCCACCAGGTTGCTGGGCAGCGGGGTGTCGGTGGAGGAGCTGGCCACGGCGAGCGCGACCGCGAGGTCGGCGGACGGCTCGCTCAGCTTCACCCCGCCCACCGTCGCGGTGTAGATGTCCTGCTTGCCGAGCTTCACGCCGCCGTGCCGCTCGACCACGGCCAGGATCATCGCGATCCGGGGCGACTCCAGGCCCGAGGTGGTGCGGCGCGGCGAGGGGATCTGCGAATCCACCATCAGCGCCTGCACCTCGGCGACCAGCGGGCGCTTGCCCTCCAGCGTGACGGTGAGGCAGGTGCCGGGGACGGGCTTGTCACGCCTGGTCAGGAAGAGGCCGGACGGGTCGGCCAGGCCGACGATCCCCTCGTCGTGCAGCTCGAAACAGCCCACCTCGTCGGTGGCGCCGTAGCGGTTCTTGACCCCGCGGATGAGGCGCAGCCGGGCGTGCCGGTCGCCCTCGAAGCTGAGCACCACGTCCACCAGGTGCTCCAGCAGGCGGGGGCCGGCGATCTGGCCGTCCTTGGTGACGTGGCCGACCAGCAGGGTGGCCATGCCGCGCTCCTTGGACGCCCGGATCAGCGCGCCCGCCACCTCGCGGACCTGGGCCGGGCCACCGGGGGCGCCGTCCAGCTCGGCGGAGGCGATGGTCTGCACCGAGTCCAGGATCAGCAGGCCGGGGTTGACCGCCTCGATGTGCCCCAGCACCGCGCCCAGGTCGGACTCGGCGGCGAGGTAGAGGTGCTCGGAGAGGGCGTTGATGCGGTCCGCGCGCAGCCGGACCTGGCCGGCCGACTCCTCGCCGG
The DNA here is from genome assembly GCF_040651155.1 of Kitasatospora sp. NPDC048545. Classification (NCBI taxonomy): domain Bacteria; kingdom Bacillati; phylum Actinomycetota; class Actinomycetes; order Kitasatosporales; family Streptomycetaceae; genus Kitasatospora; species Kitasatospora sp. NPDC048545. The sequence goes on along the minus strand of NZ_JBEZIQ010000005.1, from coordinate 139,412 downwards.
TGACGTAGAGCGTGCGGTGCCGGTCGGTGGCCGCCTTGGCGGCGACGTCCAGCAGCAGGGTGGACTTGCCGACGCCGGGCTCGCCGGCCAGCAGGACCACCGCGCCGGGGACCAGCCCGCCGCCGAGCACCCGGTCCAGCTCCGGGACGCCCGTCGATCGGGCCGTCGCGACCTGGCCGTCCACCTGGGCGATCGGGCGGGCGGGCGCACTGACCGGGCCGGCCGCCGTGGTCCGGATCGGCACGGCGCCGTACTCCTCGACCGTCCCCCAGGCGTTGCACTCCGGGCAGCGCCCGACCCACTTGGGCAGCTGGTTGCCGCACTCGGTGCAGCGGTACGCCGGGCGCGGCTTGGCGGTGGTCTTGGAACGGGGAGGCATGCGGCCCACGGTAGCGCCTGGGTACGACAGCGGCGGTCCGCCACCGGGCTCGCCGCGCGTCCACACAGATGGGCGATGTTGTTACCCGAAAGAAGTACATACGCGGCGAATGGCGGGGAAGAGCCGTCCCGGGTCTCTACCGTCGGACGGGTGACAACGCGAACTGTTGGGCCGGCCGGGCCGCAGGCCGCCGCCGTGCTCGCGGCGTACGACCGGCAGGTGGACGGCCTGTTCACCTACTGCCTCTCGGTGCTGTGCGAACACGACGCCGCCGCCGACGCCCTGCGCGAGGTCCGCGACCTGGCGCAGCGGCACGGCGCCCGGCTGGCCGAGGCCGGCCTGGTGCGGGCCTGGCTGTTCTCGCTGGCCCGGTACTGCTGCCTGCGGCGACTCGCGGACGGGGGCACGGCTGCGACCGGACCCGGCGGTAGGAGCGGGACCGGGGCCGGGCGAGCGGCCGGGGAGGAGCCGAGCGAGGCCGAGGCGGCCCGCCGGCGGCGCGAGCTGGCCTCGCTCGCCTGGCCCGAGGCGGCCGGCACCGACCCCGAGCAGCGCGAGGCGCTGGAGCTGTCCGTCCGGCACCGGCTGACCCCGCTGGAAGTGGCGGCGGTGCTGGGCCTGCCGTTCGAACGGACCCGCGAGCTGCTGGTCGGCGCCGAGACCGAGGTGGCCCGGACCAGGGCGGCGCTGCTGGTGCTCGGCGTGGGCAGCTGCCCGGAGCTGGACCGGCTCGGCGGGGCCGGGGCGGAGTCCTGGCGGGACTGGGTGCTCGGCCCGGCACTGCGGCGGGAGCTGGTGCAGCACGTGGTCGACTGCCCGACCTGCCGGGGAACGGCGGAGCGGGTCGCCGGCGAGGCGGCCGAAGGGGCGGCGGGGCTGTCCGGGCTGCCGCTGTTGGGGGCTCCGGCGGGCGGCGTCGGTGCCGTGGGCGCCTCGGGTGTCGTGGGCGTCGTGAGCGCTGCCGGTGGCACGGGTGTCGTCGGCCTTGCGGGCGTCCGCCCCGGCATGGCGGCCGACCCGGGGCTGCGGTTCGACCAGGGCGGCTTCCCCCGGCACCGCGCGCCGGACGCGGGGCGCGGGCTGGCGGTCCGTCGGCGGGTGGTGACCACCGGGGTGCTCGCGGCCGTCCTGGCGGCGCCGGTGATCGCGCTCTGGGCCGGACACCGGGGCGGCGGCGGGGCGGGGTCGGCGGCCTCGATGTCGGCGGTGCGGGTGGACGAGGCCGCTCGGGAGACCGGGCAGCGGCCACCGGGGGCCGGGGGCCCGGCCGGCCAGGGGGTACCCGGGGTGCCCGGCCTGGAGCTGGCGGGGACGGGTGGTGTCGGCGGGGCGGGCGGTGCAGAAACGTTGCTTCCGGGTTTTCCGCGGCTGACCTTCCAAGGTGCGGTGGTCCCCGTCCCGGCACACGGCGCCACCCCGCTCGGCAGCCCGACCCTGGTCGCCGCCCCCGTCCCCGTGGTCGAACCCGTCTCCGCACCGGGCGCGCCCGAACCGGCCCCCGCCGGACTGCTCACCGTCGAGGCCGCCGAGTACGGCAGCCGGACGATCCTCACCCTCACCGACTCCGGCACCACCGAGATCCGCTGGCGCGCGGTGACGGACGCCGGCTGGCTCCGGCTCAGCCGCGACTCCGGCACCCTCGCCCCCGGCCAGCGGATCACCGTGACCGTCACGGTGGACGAGGACCTCGCGCCGACCACGCACTGGACCGCCCGGATCGCGCTCCCGCCCTCCCAGGCGGTGGTCACCCTGGAGGGCGGCCCGCACAACCGCGGCGGCTCGACCTCTGCACCGGCCGACCCGTCCCCGACGGACTCCGCGCCGCCGACGGCCGGCCCTTCGCCGACCGCCACCGGCGCGCCCTCGCCCTCGGGTTCGCCCTCGCCGTCGGGCTCGCCGACGGGTGCGCCGTCCTCGGCGCCGCCGTCCGGCACACCCTCCCGCCCGGGCACGCCCACGGCGGCCCCGACGAGCAGCGCCCCGCCGCGTCCGACGGGGACGGGGGCGCCCTCGGCGTCGCCGACCGCGCGATAGGCGGCGAACCGCTCCGGGACGGTGCTTGGGAACTCGGGGTGCCCGGGAGCTCGGGGTGCCCGGGGACGCTCCGACCTCGGCCGGTTCCCGGTTCCCGGCGACCGACGGACGGCGGGAAGCGGGCGGCGGGAAGCGGGCGGCGGGCGCAGGTCCCGGCGTCACGGCTTGGACGGCGGGTCGGCGGCCGCGCGGGCCGGGACCGACGCCCTCCTCCTCCGGGGCCGGTGGGAACCCGGGCGGGCGTCAGGTCCGGTGGATCGGGGGGACCTGGTAGGTCCCGTCCAGGACCCGGGGCTTCGGCTGGTAGAGGCGGATGATCGGGCGGAACTCGCCGGGCGGGGTGGGGAGCCAGTTGGCGGCGGCGGCCGGGTCCTCGGGGTGGTCGTGCTGGAGGGTCACCGTGAGGGAGCCGTCGTCGCCGTAGACCAGACCGGGGGTGCGGTCACCGATCGAGTAGCGGTCGATCGGGTTCTCCACCAGGTAGTAGTCCGGGACCGAGTACATCGTGACGGACCAGAAGGCCTCGGCCGGGGGTAGCCGGTCGAAGCGCAGGGTGTAGCTGTTGGCACCGGTGAGAGGCCGGCCGTCCGCGTCGTCGTAGGTCATCGCGTACGAGGCCTCGTAGGCGTGGTTGCCCCAGAGGCCGGCCCGGGCGGCGGCGGCCCGGCTGAGGTAGGCGGCGCGGCGGTCGGGGATGCGCCACTCGGGGTCGTCCAGGGTGCCGGGGCCGAGGTGGTCGGTGTTGTAGTCGAAGAGGTGGAGCGCGGAGCGCCATTCACCGAGCGGGTGGTCCTCGGGCGGACGGGTGGCGTCCTCGACCCGTTCGCGACCGGCTGCCAGACCCTTGGCCAGGGCGAGCGTCCACTCGGGGACGGCCGCGCGGTACGGCGACGCGCCGTCGTCCAGCAGGCCGAGCGGGGCGAAGCGGCGCTGGTACTCGATGTCCGCGGTGGCCGGGGGGAAGGCCTGCATCCACACCCGCAGGCGCTCGAAGAAGGCCAGCCGTTCGGGGACGTCCGGGTCGGGCTCGGGCAGCCCCGCGATCAGGCCGCCGGGCTCCAGCGGGTCCAGGCCGAGGCGGGACTGCAGGTCCCGGACCCGGGGCAGGTCGTCCGGGCCGGTGCAGGCGAAGCGGCCGACCACGGTGCCGACGGTGGTCGGCAGCTCGATCACCCGCTCCGGGTCCGCCGCGGTGCCGTGCCAGCCCGGCGGGACGATCAGCCAGGTCTGCGCGCCCGTACCGGTGGCGCGGCGGCCCAGGTAGGCGACGTTGTCCGTCCAGGCGTCGATGACCTGCAGCACGTAGTAGGAACCCGCGGTGTCCGGAACCTGCAGCACCTGCGGGCCCTCGGAGAGGTCGAGCTGGGCGATCGAGTAGACCGTGTCGTTGTTGACCGAGACGAAGTCGTCGGCCGGGCCGGCCAGCCGGGTGGCGTGGCTGAACCTGTTGAGCGGCGCCGCCGGCAGGGTGCCCAGGCCGCCCCTGGTGAAGCGCTCGGCCATGGTGAGACCGGCAACCAGCGGGTAGCCGTAGACGTACGCGTCGGCGGCCAGTGCCTCCAGCTCGGGCTGGTTCATCGGGGGTCCTTCGTACGGTCGGTCAGGACGAGGAGTCGGTCGGGACGCGCGGGTCGGTCGGGACGCAGCGGCCGGCCGGGAGGCGGGGGCCGGTGCGCCGCCGCTCCACGATCGGTACACATCCGTACAGACCTCTACAGACCTGCATGGATCGGATGCTAAGTCCGCCCGGAAAGGCCGGCACGTCGGGGCCGGCCCGCCGGACCGGGGGCCGCGCGGGATCTGCTGAGCGCGAATCCGGGCGTACGGACGGAGCGGCCGGGAGAGGGTGGCCGGTATGAAGATCCTCCTGCTCGGAGGCTCGTCCTTCCTCGGACGGGCCTACGCCGCCCAGGCCCTCGCCCGGGGCCACCGGGTGACCACCTTCAACCGCGGCCGCAGCACCGCCGACCTGCCCGGCGTCGAGGCCGTCCGCGGCGACCGCGACAGTGCCGAGGACCTCGCCGGGCTGCTGGACGGCCGCAGCTGGGACGCCGTCGTCGACACCTCCGCCCAACAGCCCGCCCAAGCCGCCCGCACCGCGCGGCTGCTACGCGAGCGGGCCGGGCACTACACCCTCGTCTCCTCCGTGCACGCCTTCGCCGACTGGCCCGCCCGGGTGATCGGCGAGGACTCCCCGCGGCACGACTGCCCCGCCGACACCCCGCCCGACCAGCCGTTCAGCCCCGCCCTCAAAGCCGGCTGCGAGCGCGCGGTGCTGGCGGGGTTCGGCGCCGAGCGGTCGCTGGTTCTCAACAGCGGACTGCTCATCGGGCCGCACGAGATCGGCGGCCGGCTGCCCTGGTGGCTGGAGCGGATGGCGCGCGGCGGGCGGGTGCTCGCCCCGGGCGATCCGCAGCGGACCATGCAGGTGATCGACGTCCGCGACTTCGCCGCCTTCGGGCTGGACCTGCTGACGGCCCGGACCAGCGGGCGCTTCCTCACCACGGCGCCGCCCGGACGGCTGCGCTTCGGCGAGTGGCTGGAGACCTGCCGGGCGGTCGCGGGCGCCGCGGACACCGAGTTGGTCTGGGTCCCGGACGGACCGCTGCTCGCCGCGGGGCCGGACCGGGTCGAGCCGTGGAGCGAACTCCCGCTCTGGGCACCGGATCTGCCGGAGCTGGCGGGTGCCTGGCTCGCCGACACCGGCCGGGCGGAGGCGGCCGGGCTGCGTTGCCGACCGTTCGCCGAGACCGCGCGGGACACCTGGGAGTGGCTGCGGACGCGTCGGCAGGCCGAGGACACCGACGCCGACGGGCGCAAGGGGCGGGTGGGCGCGGCGGTGCGTCAGGGCATCGAACCCGCCAAGGAACGGCGGCTGTTGGCCGCCTTCGGGTGAGCCGGTACGGGGCTCGGGTGAGCGGGCGCCGGGTGTGCCGGCCCGGGTGAGCGGGCGCCGGGTGTGTCGGCTCGGATGAACCGGCTCGCGTGAGCAGGCTACCGGGGCGAGCATGACGGCGGAGTGGGAAGTCGGCCGGTCCGACTTCCCACTCCTTGACGGCGTTCCTCGGGTGGCCGGCCCAGGGCGCCCGAGCCCGCCGCGACCGACGTGTCCGGTGCATCGGGCGTGTCCGGGCTGGTGCGTCGGACGTGTCCGGGCTTGGGGGCGTCCGGGCTCAGTGCGTCCGGCGGGTGACCAGTTCGGCGAGCGCCAGCAGTTCGTCGGCCGCGGACGGCTCGGGTACGGCGGTGGCCAGCTGCGCCATCGCCGCCGCCATCCGCTCGCAGGACTGGCCCTGCGCCCAGCCGCGCCCACCGGCACCCTCGACCGCCGCTGCGCACTGCGCCAACTCCTCGGGGCTCAGCTGGCGTTCGATCGCGTACAGCTCGGCCAGCCGCTTGCCCTCGACGGTGCCGGAGCCCAGCGCCGCGACCACCGGCAGCGACTTCTTCCGGGCCACCAGGTCCGCGCCGACGGGCTTGCCGGTCACTGCCGGGTCCCCCCAGATGCCGATCAGGTCGTCGATCAGCTGGAACGCCAAGCCGATCTCCCGGCCGAAGCAGTCCATGGCCTGCGCCGTCTCCTCGGACGCGCCCCCGTACAGGGCGCCCATCGCGCAGGCGGCGCCGAGCAGGGCACCGGTCTTGGCCTCCGCCATCGCCAGGCACTCGGGCAGCGAGACGTCGTTGCGCTGCTCGAAGGCGCAGTCGATCTGCTGGCCCTCGCAGAGCTCGACCACGCAGTCGGCGAGCCGACGGATCGAACCGTGGGCGGCCGGGTGGGTGTCCTCGGCGAGCAGGCGCAGGGCGAGGGAGTGCATGGCGTCCCCGGCCAGGATGGCCTCGGTGGTGCCGAACACCCGCCAGGCAGTGGGCCGGTGGCGCCGGGTGTCGTCCCGGTCGATGACGTCGTCGTGGAGCAGGGTGAAGTTGTGCACCAGCTCCACCGCCGCGGCCGCGGCGGCTGCCTCGGCGGGCGCACCGCCCAGGGCCTGGGTGGCGGCGAGGACCATGGCGGGCCGGATCGCCTTGCCGGAGGAGGCCGCGGCGGGCGTGCCGTCCGCCTCCCACCAGCCGAAGTGGTAGCCGGCGACCTTGCGCATCGTGCCGGGCAGCGAATCGACGGCGGCCCGCATGACCGGGTCGACCAGCGCGCGGGCCCGGGCGAGGATGTCGGCCGCCTCGTTCCCCTCGCGGTGGTCCCGTTCCAGCGTGGGACTCGTCATGGGTGTCTCCCCCTTCTTGGCGCCTGTCGTGTGGATGGCCCGGCACGGGCGGGGCCGGGGTCGCGCTGTGGGTGTCGGGCGGTGTCCTGGCGCGGGGTCGGCGGGCGCCGGGTCGGGACCGCTTGCACGGGGCACGGCCGGGACGGGCCGCCGGCACGGGCGGGGCACGTCACCGGCTCGGGGCTCGGGCCGACACGCATCGCCGGCCGGGGTGCGGTGCACCGCCGGCCGGACGGCGCGGATCTCCGAGCGACCCCGCCGCGGTGTCAGCGCCGGGCGATGTCCACGTTCTCCAGGACGCCGACCGCGTCCGGGACCAGGATCGCGGCGGAGTAGTAGGCGCTCACCAGGTAGGAAATAATGGCCTTTTCGTCGATTCCCATGAACCGCACCGAAAGGCCCGGCTGGTACTCGTCCGGAATTCCGGTCTGGTGCAGCCCGATGACACCCTGATTGTCCTCGCCGACCCGCATCGCGATGATCGAGCTGGTCTGCCCGACGATCGGGATCTTGTTGCACGGGAAGACCGGCACCCCGCGCCAGGACAGGATGTGCCGGCCCTCGACCTCGACCGTGCCCGGGTTGATGCCACGCTTGTTGAGCTCCCGGCCGAAGGCGGCGATGGTCTTGGGGTGGGCCAGGAACATCTTGGTGCTGCGGCGGCGGCTGAGCAGCTCGTCCATGTCGTCCGGGGTGGGCGGGCCGGAGTGGGTCTGGATCCGCTGGTCGTACGCGGCGTTCTCCAGCAGGCCGAACTCGGGGTTGTTGACCAGCTCGTGCTCCTGGCGCTCGCGCAGGGCCTCGATGGTCAGCCGCAGCTGGTGCTCGGTCTGGTTCATCGGCTGGTTGTAGAGGTCGGCGACGCGGGAGTGGACCTTGAGGATGGTCTGCGCGACGCTCAGCTCGTACTCGCGCGGCTTCAACTCGTAGTCCACGAAGGCGCCGGGCAGCTCGTACTCGCCCTCGTGGCCGGAGGAGAGGTCGATCGCGGCCTCGCCGTGCTTGTTCTGCGCCTGCTGGAAGCCGTTCAGGTACTCGATGACCTGCAGCTGCAGCGCCTCGGAGCGGTCGTGCAGTTCCTGGAAGGACGGCCAGGACAGCGCCATCACGGTGCCGGAGGTCGTGGCGCGGACCGTGTACGGCCAGGTGCCGTCGTCCTGCTGGAGCCCCTCGTCGCCGAGGTGGTCGCCGTCGGCGAGGGTGCCGACGACCGTTTCCTCGCCGTACTTGCCGGTGCCCATCCGCTCCAGCTTGCCGTGCGCGATCAGGAAGACCTCGCTGATCGGCGTGCCGGCCTCGACCAGGACGTCCCCAGGGCCGAACTCCCGCTGCACGAAGCGCGAGGCAAGTTCCTCCAGGACGGCCTCGTCCTGGAAACCGCGCAGCACCGGCACCTCGGCGAGCGTCGGCGGGACGATCCGCACCTCGGCGCCGGTCTTGACGAAGCTCACCCGGCCGCGACCGACGGAGTAGCGCAGACGGCGGTTGACCCGGTACGTGCCGCCGGACACCTGCACCCACGGCAGCTTCCTGAGCAGCCAGCGCGGGCTGATGCCCTGCATCTGGGGCGCGGACTTGGTGGTGGTGGCGAGGTTCCGCGCGCCCGCGGTGCTCAGACTCTGCTGCTGCCGGATCTCCGTCTGCGCGCCGGGCGCAGGAATACCGGCATTGGTTTCGGTCGACATGAGGGGAGCCCTTCGCATACCCGATACCCGATGAAGTGTCGCCTTGCACATTCGTGTTGCAGCTTCATGGTGGGCCCATTCGCGGGCAGCCCGCAATCACTCGTTCGAGTGGTTTGGAATAACCGAACAAATAGTACGAGTAGATCACCTGATCGATATTCATTCGACTATTTATTCGACTCTGCCGATTTCCCGCACCCATCCTCCCCCATCGACGCCGTCGCCCGCACCACCCCTTGACAGAACCGCCCACCGTCCGGACCGACCGGGCCACGCCGGCCGCCCCGGCGGTGGGCTACAGGGGCCCGTCCCAGTCGAGCGTCGGCTCCAACACCCCCTCCAGGGTGAGCAGCCAGCGCTTCACGTCGATCCCGACCCGGCCGCCGCCGAAGCCGCCGATCCCGTCCGCCGCCACCACCCGGTGGCAGGGCACCAGGAGGGCGACGGGGTTGGCGGCCATCATCTGCCCGACCGTCCGGGCGGCCAGGCCTGGCTCCGCGACGTCCCCGAACACCCCGCTGCGGGCGGCCAGTTCGCCGTACGTGACGGTCCGGCCGTACGGCACCTCGCGCCAGAGCGTCTGCAGCACGGTGCGGTGCGGCCCGGAACTCAGGCTCCAGTCGATCGGCAGGCCCAAGTCGTGGCTGCGGCCTGCCAGGTAGGCACCGATCCGCTCGGTGACGGCGGTGATCTTCGACTCGTCGGTGCACGGCGGCTCCTCGCCGTCACGCCCGCCGTAACCGGCCGCCGCCACGCCGAGCGGGGTCACCGCGATGTGCATCGGGCCGCTGGGCAGCGGCGTCGGCACGGTCAGCCAGGACATCGACCAGGACTGCGGCACGTTCGGGCCCCCACCCTCCGCCGGACCGGCCGCCGGCCACCCCGGCACCCGGGGGGCGTCCCCGCCCCGCGCGCCATCGTACGGGGGCCGCCGCGGAGCCGGCCGTGGTCCGAACCGGCCCGGACGCGGCCGACCCGGACCCGGGCACCGACAGGCCCGGCCCGGGCACGATCGGCCCCGGGCCGGGCGTCGCCGACCCCGGTCCGGACGGCTTCGGCCCCGGGCCGGGCGGCATCGGCTTCGGCTTCGGCTTCGGTCAGAGCTGCCCCTTCAGCTGGGTGGCGAGCGCCTGGGCCCAGTGCGCCAGTTCGGCGCGGTCCGGCCTCCGGCCCTCGCAGAGGAGGGCGAGCTGCGCGTCGTTGATCCGGTTCGGGCCCGGGATCTCCAGCAGGTACGCCACTTCGGCGAGCACGGTGGCGAGCCGCTCGGCGTCCGTGTGGTCCAGGGATACGGCGGATTCGTGGTGGCTGATGGTGAGCGAACCGGGCATTGGACGACCTCCTCCGTCACCCCCACTCCCTCCACCGTACGACCGGGTCGGCCGCCCCGCCCGCCGCGGAGGCGTACGTGCGCGGGTGGGGCAGCCGGTTGCGCTCCGGGGCCGGCCGGGCGCGGTGGGCCGCACCGGGGGCCGGGGGTGCGCCCCGGAGCCGTCCGAGGGGTCGGTCAGTCCTCCGGGTCCTTGACCCAGCGGCGGTTCCGTACGGCCGGTATGCCCAACACTACGGCTCCGGAAGCCAGTTGCCAGACCGCCCCGAGCAGCAGCACGGTGTCCGTGCCGAACCGGTCGGCCAGCGGGCCGGCCACCGCCAGGCCGAGCGGGCCGAGGGCGAAGGAGCCGAGCACACCGAACGAGGTCAGCCGGCCGAGCAGTTCCACCGGTACCCATCTCTGCGTCGTCGAGCTGTAGAGCGTCCCGCAGACCGCCGAGCCGAGCCCCGCCACCAGCGCGCCGGCGGCCACCCAGGGCAGCGACGCCCCCGCCGCGAGCGCCCCGGAAGGCAGCGCCCAGCCCAGCGCGGCCACGGACGCCACCGCGAGCGGACGGGCGGGCACGCGGCCGAGCATCAGCAGTCCACCCAGGACCGCGCCGGCCCCGTACACGCCCATCACCAGGCCCCAGCCGCCGGCGCCGCCGAGCCCCCGCTGCGCGGTGAGCGGACCGAGCACCAGGAACGGCGCCCAGACCAGCAGGTTGAACAGGCCCATCTGCGCGGTGGTGATCCACAGCCACGGCCGGGCCGCGAACTCCGACCAACCGGCCCGCAGCTCCCGGAGCACCGACTCGCCGCCGTCAGCCACCACCCGCCCGGGCAGCCGCAGCCCCGCCAGCGCGACGGCACCGGCCCCGTAGGTCACCGCGTCGACCAGCAGCACCACGGCCGGGCCCTGTGTCGCGGTCACCAGGCCCGCCACGGCCGGGCCGACCACCGTCGCCGCCGAACGGGACAGCCCCAGCAGGGTGTTGGCGTCCGCGATCGACTCCTCGCGGCGCACCAGCCGGGGCACGATCGCACCGAAGGCCGGCATGAACAGCCCCTCGCCGACCCCCCACACCGCCACCAGCCCCACCATCGCCCAGACCGGCGCGTGCCCGGCCGCCAGCAGCCCGGCGAACAGCGCCTGGACCAGGCCGCGCAGGACGTCCGACCCCAGCATCACCCCCCGGCTGCCCAGCCGGTCGGCGATCACCCCGCCGGCCAGCAGCACCAGCACCACGGGGAGGATCCGGGCCGCCATCACCCACCCCAGGTCGGTCCCGCCGCCACCGCCGTCGAGCACCGCGAAGGCCACCGCCACCGGCGCCATCGACGAGCCGACGAGGGAGGTCGTGTACCCGAGGAAGAACCACCGGAACTCGCGCTCGCCCAGCACGGCGAGCCGGTCTCCCGGGCGCCGTCGGCGGGCCGGGATCCGTTCGATGTCCACTGCCATGAGCAGAAAGTCTGGGGTTCCGGGGACGTCGAATTCAAGGGTTTCCGAGGAAAAACCTGAGTCCACCGGCATCAATGTTCCGAATTGGCCCGGCGACCGCAGTAAACAGGGGTTCCCATGGCTGCCCACCTGCTGTTTACTGCGCAACGCGGATATTCCAACGGGAACTCCGGACAATTGATTTACTGCGGAAGAAGGCGAATGTGACAGAGCACGCGACAGGACTCCCCCCGGTCGAGTACGCCGTCGCCGTCGAGCGCTACCTCGCCGCCTCCGGGCTCGCCGAGGGCTCCCGGCGGATCTATCGGATCGCGCTGCACACCTGGGCCTGGGCGCTCGCCGACCGGCCCGCCCCCACCGGCCCCGCACGGCGGCGCGCCCGACCGCCCGTCCTGCCACTCGCCCTGCTCGACCACCCCGACGCCGCCGAACGGCTCCGCGCCGCCGTCGCCCACCGCGCCGCCGACACCGACCCGCGCACCCTCAACCGGGAACTCTCCACCCTGCGGGCCGCCGCGGTCTGGTGGCGGGCCCACGGCTGGATCGACGGCGACCCGACCGCCGACCTGCACCCCCGCCCGGCACCCCGACCCGCCGCGGCGGCAGGCCCGTTGACCCCCGACCAGCTGCACGCCCTGTTCGCCCTCCGCGCACCCCTACGCGAGCAGACGCTCTGGCACCTGCTGCACGAGTCCGGCGCCGCGATCGAGACCGTCCTGGCCCTGGACACCGACCACCTCGACCTCCCCCGCCGCCGCAGCCGCCCCGGGCACACCCCCCTCCACTGGCGGACCGGCACCGCCCGGCTCCTCCCCCTCCTCGTCGCCGGCCGCACCGAAGGCCCGCTCTTCCTCACCGACCGCCGCGCCCCCACCGGCACCCCCGCCCTCGACCGCTGCCCCTACACCGGCCGCGCCCGCCTCTCCTACCGCCGAGCCGCCGAACTCTTCACCACCCACAGCGGCACAATCGGCCCGGGCTGGACCCTCCGGCAGCTGCGGGCCGGGCGGTGACCACACGGCGGCACCCGGACGATCACCAACGACCGTCACCACCCGGTGGAGCCGCTTCCCGGGTGAGCGGGATCCTCGGACCCCGGCAGGACCGCGCGGCGGCCGAACGGGAGCACACCGTCCAGCAGCGCCGCCAATCGGGGAAGGCCGGGCCGGGCGGCCGGGTCGAGGCGCAGGCAGGCGTCGATCGCCTCGGCGAAGGGGCGGGGCAGGCGGCGGCGTGCGGACACCGGTGGCGCGGGGCCCGACGGCCCTTCGTCGAAGGGGAGTTCGCCGGTCGCGGCCTCGTAGAGGGTGATGCCGATGCCCCAGACGTCGGTGGCCGCCGTGAGCGGGCCGCCGGTGGCCTGTTCGGGGGCGAGGTAACCGTCCGTGCCGATGCCGGGGGTGCCCGGGCCCGGGGGGCGGGCGATGCTGAGGTCGAGCACCTTGGCGCGGCGGCAGTCGATCACGATGTTGGAGGGCTTGAGGTCGAGGTGCAGCAGGCCCTGCCCGTGCAGGTAGCGGGTCGCCGAGCAGATGTGGAGCCCGAGCAGGGCCAGGTCGCCGGCGGCCGGACGGCGCGCTCGGGTGTCCAGCAGGTGGGCGAGGGTCTCGCCGGTGAGGGTCTCCAGCACCGCGTACGGCTGCGGGCGTTCGCCGGTGCCGTAGCCGCGCACCAGGTGCGGGTGGGTGAACTCGGTCAGCCAGCGGCCCTCGCGGAGCAGGCGCTCGCGCAGCCTCCGTTCGCGACGGCGGTCGGGCCGGAGCACCTTGACCACGCAGCGGCAGTCCCGTTCCTCGCTCCAGCAGTCGTACACGTCGAGCCAGCCGGTGCGGCACAGGTGGGCCAGGACCTGGTAGCCGGGGGCGATGGACTCCCCTGCCGGGAACGGCGGTCGGGGAGGGGACGGCGGTCGGGCGGGGGAAGGTCGGGCCGGGGAGGGCTGCCGGTCCGAGAACGGCTCGCGGTCGGGCGGCGGCTCGCGGTCGGACAACGGCCGACGGGCGGTGGAGGGTCGGCGGGGGCTCATCGGGCCGCCTCCCTGGCCGCCTCCCGGACCGGCGGCCGGTGCAGCCGGTCGAGCCGGGCGTAGCCGTCGTCGCGGGCCAGCAGTTCCTCGTGGGTGCCGCAGGCGGCGACGCAGCCGCCGCGAAGCAGCACGATCCGGTCCGCGTTCCGCACGGTCAGCAGGTCGTGCGAGATGATGATCGTCGTCCGACCGCTCATCAGCCGCCGGAGCGGCTCCAGGATCCGCCGTCCGGACTCCGCGTCCAGCCCGGCGGTCGGCTCGTCCAGCAGCAGGACGGGCGCGTCCCGGACCATCGCCCGGGCGATCGCGATCCGCTGCCGCTGCCCGCCGGAGAGCATGCCGCCCTGCCGGCCGACGAGCGTGTCGTACCCGTCCGGCAGCCGGCTGACGAACTCGTGCGCGTCGGCGGCCTTCGCGGCCGCGACGATCCGGGCGTCGGTCGCGCCGGGCCGCCCGTAGGCGATGTTCTCCCGGACGGTGCCGTGGATCACCAGGGTCTCCTGCAGCAGGACCGCGATGTGTTCCCGCAGGTCGGCGAGGGCGAGTTCGCGCAGGTCGAGGCCGTCGAGGCGGACGGCGCCGCGCTCCGGGTCGTAGAAGCGCAGCAGCAGCTTGGAGATCGTCGACTTGCCCGCCCCGCTCGCTCCCACGAGGGCGACCGTCTCGCCCGGCTCGGCGCGGAAGGACACGTCGAACAGCGCCACCCGGGTCGTGCCCGGGTAGCGGAACCACACCCTGTCGAAGGCGACCGCGCCGCGGATCCCGGCGGGACGCAGCGGGGCCGGCGGGTCGGCCACCTGCGGCTGCTGGTCGAGCAGTTCGATGATCCGCTCGGCGGCGGCCGAGGCGGAGTAGAAGCCGTTGCTGAGCCGCGAGATCCCCCGGATCGGGCTGTACAGCCGGCTCAGCAGGGTGACGAAGACGAGGAGTTCGCCGAGCGTCAGCCGGCCGTGGGCGAGCTCCCAGGCGCCCAGCCCGAGCACGATCAGCGCGCCGGCCAGCTCCAGCAGTTCCACGATCGGCGCGAACAGCGCCCGCAGCCGAGTCGCGGCCATGGTCGCCCGGAACCGTGCCAGGCTCTCGCGGAGGAACCGTTCCTGCTCCCAGTCCTGCCGGTTGTACGCCTGCACCAGCGCGAGGTTGTCCAGGGTCTCCTCCGCGAGCGCGCTCACCGAACCGCTGCGCCGCCGCCGCTCCCGGGACGCGGCCTTCACCCGCACCGAGAAGCGCCGCGCCGTGAACCAGAACACCGGCGCGACCACGAGGGCCACGGCGGCGAGGTCCCAGCGCAGGTAGAACAGCACCGCGAGGAAGACGGCGAGCTCGGCGACGTACGCGACCACGTCGAGGACGCCCGAGAGGAGGAAGGTCTCGACCGCCTCGACGTCCGACGTCAGCCGCGACAGGACGTCACCGAGCCGCCGCCGCTCGAAGAACCCCAGGGAAAGGCCCTGGAGATGGCGGAACACGTCCGTGCGCAGGGCGAGCAGGAAGCGCTCGCTGACCCAGGTCGAGGTCGTCTCGTCGGCGAAGCGCAGACCCCCTGCCACCACCGCCAGCACGGCGTAGCCGAGCGCCACCGGCAGGAACAGCCCGAGCCTGTGCGGCACCAGTACGTCGTCGACGACGACCTTGAACAGCCAGATCGCGGCCGCGTCGACCACCGGCCCGAGCAGGACGAACCCCAGCAACAGGACCAGCCAGCGCCGGCCACCGCGGGTGTACGGCCAGAAGCGCCCGAACGTCCGCAGCAGCGGGACGGCCGGCGCCTGGGCGACGACCGGGTCCACCCGGCCGTCGCCGTCACCCGCGTCGACGGCCGTCAACCGCTTCAGCGACCACACGGTACGGATCCGGCCCACGGGATGTGGCCGGGCCGACGACGGCCCGGCCCTGACAGGACGGCGAAGCCGTCAGTGCCGCGAGTTGCTTCCATGACGGCGGCGACGACGGTCGTTCGTCTTGGAGTCCTTGGTCTCCTTGCCGGTCCCGGTCCGCTTGCGCGGATGGCGCAGCGCCGGCACCAGGTTGGCCAGCATGCTCATGGCTACCACCTCTCCGTAGGTCTGCTCGATATCCCCACCCGGAGGTACGCGCCGGGGGGCGGGGGTGCTCACCGGCAGCCGCGGCGGTTCTCCGCTCGCGACGACGGGGCGGTGCGGCGCGGCGGTCGGGCAGTGCGGCATGCGGCCGCTGGGCAGTGCGGCGCGGCGGTGCGGTGGCAGTGGCGGTGCAGTGGCAGTGGCGGGGCGGCTGTTACGCAGCCGATGGACGGCCGTGACACGACCGGCCGAGGACCGCGACACCGCCCTCCTACCGTCATCACCACGCCCCGGCCGGACCGGCTGGACCTACCGGACCGGCCCCACCGGCCCGGGGCGTCCGCGACGAGGACGTACGAGTCCGGCGCCGACGACGAACGTCCGCGACCGCACCGCACCGCGCCACGCCGCATCACGCGATCCGCGCCGTCCCCGGGCGACGCGATCCGCGAAGCCGCGCGTGACGCGATCGACCGAACCGAAGACCGACGTACCGACGTACCACCGATGCAGATGGAGACCACCGCATGAGCAGGAGCCGTACCGATAGCTCGCCCGCCCGCCGCGTCCTGGCGGTCTGCGCCCTCACCGGGGCCGCGCTGCTGACCGTCATGACCGGCGGACAGGCCTGGGCCGACGGCGCGCCGAAGCCCGTCGCCTCGCCGGCTGCGGGCGCCGCCGCCACGTCGACCGCCACGCCGACCCCGGCCGACCCGAAGGCCGCCGGCCCGGCCGTGAAGACCGCCACCGCGACCCCGGCCGACCCGAAGGCCGCCGCCCCGGCCGCGCCGCAGGCCCCCAACGGCAGCCAGCCGCAGGTCCGTGAGGTGCCCAAGGGCGCCGCGCAGGCCGGCGACGGCTCCGGTGCCTCCGACAGCTCCGGCCTGATGCTCGCGGGCGGCGGCGCCGTCGCGGCCGTCGGCGCCGGCGCGCTGGGCTTCGCCGTCCTGCGCCGCCGCTCCGGTGCGCGCGGCTGACACCGGTCCCGAGTCCGCCGGGCACCCCGGCGCCGCTCCCCCGCACCTGGCCAGTGGGGGGAACGGCGCCGGGGCCGCCCCGACGGCGGGGACCATCGGCCACGGCCGCACGCACATCGACCCCACGTCCGACGGCGGCGCGTACGACGGCCGCACGCACGACGGTGGCACGCACGACGGCCGCACGCAGGGCAGCCGCACGCACGACGGCAGACCCGCCCGCGGCCCGGGACATCGGCGCGGACGGCGCGGACGGCGCCGCGCCGCCGACCCCGGCCCGAGCCGCCTGCGCCGGACCGCCTTCGGCACGGCGGGCCTGCTCTGTCTGGTACTCGGCGTCTCACTGGCGCTGTCCGGCCGGGAGACCCCCATGGTGCGGATCGAGGCCTCGGGACACGGCAGCAGCACCGCCGACGCCCTGCCGGCCGCACCGGCCGGCGGGACCACCGGACCGACCGGCGGCCCGGCGACCACCGCCGCGAAGCCCGTCCCGCCGTCCCCGCCGACGCGCCTGCTCATCCCCTCCGCCGGAGTGGACGCTCCGGTGACCGACCTCGGACTGAACGCCGACGGCACCGTGCAGGTGCCGCCGGCCGACCGGGGCGACGAGGTCGGCTGGTACCGCAACGGCCCGACCCCGGGCGAGACCGGGCCGGCCGTCCTGATCGGGCACTACGACACCGTGCACGGCCCCGCGGTCTTCCGGCAGCTGCCGAAACTGCGGCCCGGCGAGCTCGTCCGGGTCCGGCGGGCGGACGGCAGCACCGTGGACTTCAAGGTCCGTACACTGCTCCAGGCCGCCAAGGACGGCTTCCCCACCGAACAGGTCTACGGCAACACGCCCGCACCCGCGCTGCGGCTGATCACCTGCGGCGGGCAGATCGGCTCGGACGGCCACTGGACGGACAACATCATCGTGCTGGCCGACCCGGCCTGAGTCCTCCCGCCCCGGGCCGGCTGCTCCTGACCGGGCCGGCGCCTCCCGAGCCGCCCTGATCGGTCCGCCGGGGAACCCCCGACCGCCGTCCGCACGACCTACCAGCAGGGCCCGGTCGGTCGGGGGCGGCGGAGGAGTCGCGCGCGGGCCCCCGCCGGAGCCGCCGACCCGCCGCACCACCACAGATCAGGAGGACGAGCACCGACCGTGGCAGCACCACCCGCACCCCGCCGCCGACCCGGCGCCGTCCCCGTGGCGGCCCTGGTCGGCCTGCTCGTCCTCCTCGCCCTCGCCGCGCTGGCCTTCGGCCGGTCCACCCCCGGCGGTCTGCGGGACCAGGGCCCGGTCCCGACGGTCACGCCACCGCCCGTCCCCCAGGCGCTCTGGCCGAACCTGAACGCCTCACCGGCCCCGGTCCAGCCCGCCACCGGCGGCGGCGCCACCCAGCCGCCGCCGCAGCCCGTGCCCGGCGTGACCGTCACCGGACAGGACATCACGGCGGTCGACCCCCGGACCGTCCTCGCCAAGGACCCGGCGGTGACCGCGGAGGAGCGGTCCGCCCTCGACCCCTGCAGCGGCTGCGAGGTCCGCACTCCCGAGTTCCGCGACCTCACCGGGGACGGCAGGCTCTCGCTGATCACCGCCGTCATCACCCCCGGCTCGGTGGTGCTGCACGTCTACACCCCCGACAAGGACCGTCTCCTGCCCGTCCTGCGGGTCCAGGTCCAACGGACCTTCAGCGCCGAGACCATCGGCTCCGACCTGTGGCTGTACGAGTCGAACAGCCTCTACGTCCGGACCAGCAGCCACTACCAGTGGGACGGCGCCAGGCTGGTCCTGCTGGAGCGGAAGGACCAGGGCCTCGGCGTGCTGCCGCCCACCGGCCCGGACCCCGCCCAGCCCAACGCCGCCGTCAAGTCCGCCGCACCGGCCTTCCCTCCGACCGCCACCGCCACCGCCACCGCCACCGGGGCCGTCCCGTCCCCCCGCGCGCCCCGACCGACCTCCCCGCCCTCCGCCCCCGCCGTGTCCCCGGAGCCGAAGCGATGACCCCCGCGACGCACCCCGCCGCCGCCCCCGCCCAGCCGCACATCCTCCTGGTCGAGGACGACGAGGTGATCCGCGAGGCCACCCGGATGGCCCTGGAGCGATACGGCTTCCCGGTCAGCACGGCCGCCGACGGCCTGGAGGGGCTGGAGGCCTTCCGCGCCGTCCGGCCCGACCTGCTCCTGCTGGACGTCATGCTGCCGCTGCTCGACGGGGTCGGCCTCTGCCGCCGGATCCGCGAGGAGAGCCAGCTGCCGATCCTGATGATGTCGGCGCGCACCGACCCGGTGGACGTCGTGTCCGGGCTGGAGGCCGGTGCGGACGACTACGTCGTCAAGCCTTTCGAGAGCGCCGTGCTGGTCGCCCGGATCCGTACCGTGCTGCGGCGCGTCCCGGTCGCCCCGGCGGCCACCGCCGGGGCGCCGCCGTCCGAGGTCCCGGCCGACGCGTCCGGCCCGGCCGCACCGTCCCCGTCCTCCTCGCCGTCCCCGTCCTTCCTGCCGTCCCCTCCCGCCGCTCCCGCCCTGGCGTCCCCGTCATCCCCGTCATCCCCCTCCCCCCGGCCCTCCCCGGCGGTCCGCAGCTTCGACGGCCTCCAGGTGGACACCGACAGCATGGAGGTGCGGGTCGACGGCCGCCTCGTCCCGCTGACCCCCACCGAGCTGCGGCTGCTGCTGGAGTTCACCGCCGCCCCCGGCATCGTCATGGAGCGCTCCACCCTGCTCGAACGGGTCTGGGACTACGAGTGGGGCGCCGACACCCGGGTCGTGGACGTCCACGTACAACGGCTGCGCGCCAAGATCGGCTCCGGCCGGATCGAAACCGTCCGCGGGTTCGGCTACAAGCTGCGGCGCCCCGCATGACCCTGCGCCGCCAGATCGCCACCGCCGTCGCCGCCGTCTCCGTCCTGGTCGCGGTGGCCGTCGGCCTGCTGGTCCACCAGGCGATGATCCGTCAGCACGTCGAACAGGCCCGCTCCGCCGCCCTCACCGCCCTCGCCTCGGCCCAGGACGGCTACAAGCTCAACCCCGAACCGGCCGGCCGCGGCGCAGCCGTCAACGACCCGGCGCTGCCCGAGCGGCTGCGCGCCCTCGCCGTCGGCGGCCGGCAGGGCTCGATGCTCGCGACCGACGGCAAGGGCGAGTCGATGTGGGCGGCCGGCCCGGTCCAGAGCGGTGTGCTCTCCGTCCGGCTGGACTTCACCCAGGACCGGCAGGCCATCGCCGACCTCGACCGGATCATCCTGCTCACCGTCATCGCCGCGGTCTTCACCACCGTGCTGGTCGGCGTCCTCGTCGCCGACCGGATCAGCCGCCGCCTGCGCACCGCCGCCACCGCCGCCCGGGGCATCGCCGCCGGCGGGACCGACACCCGGATCGGCGAACTCGTCGACGGCAAGGACGAGGTCGCCGACCTCGCCGCCGCCGTCGACCTGATGTCCCGAACCCTGCACCGCCGGCTGGCCGACGAGCAGCGCTTCACCGCCGACGTCGCCCACGAACTGCGCACCCCGCTCACCGGCCTGGTCACCGCCGCCGAACTCCTGCCGCCCGGCCGCCCCACCCAGCTCGTCCAGAACCGGGTCCAGGCCCTGCGCGGCCTGGTCGAGGACCTCCTGGAGGTCTCCCGCCTCGACGCCGACGCCGAGTCCCCCGACCTCTCCGCCGTCCCCCTGGAACGCGCGGTGCGGCGCACCGTCACCCTCACCGGGCTGGACGTCACGGTCGAGGTCGCCGCCGACCTCCGGGTCCGCACCGACCTGCGCCGGCTCGACCGCATCCTCGGCAACCTGATCCTCAACGCCCACCGCCACGGCGCCGCCCCGGTCCACGTCCACGTCGACGGCCACCGCATCACCGTCCGCGACCACGGCCCCGGCTACCCCGACGACCTGCTCCGGCACGGCCCCCAGCGCTTCCGCACCAACATCCCCGAACGCGGCCGCGGCCACGGCCTCGGCCTCACCATCGCCACCGGCCACACCCGCGTCATCGGCGCCACCCTCACCTTCACCAACCACCCCACCGGCGGCGCCCTCGCCACCCTCAGCCTCCCCCCGGACTGACACCCGCCCGGCCCATCCGCAGCCACGCCCCCTGCTTTCCTCCCCCTCGCCGCTGCCGCCGCGCGAACCTGCCCGGCCGATTTCATGCGGAGACGTCAGAACGCCCCGGGCCGATCCCGGCCCGGGGCGTTCTGCGTTCTTCGGCGCTCTGACCTGCGCCGGAAGCTGAGCCCCCTGTCGGGTTCGAACCGACGACCCCCGCTTTACAAGAGCGGTGCTCTGGCCAGCTGAGCTAAGGAGGCACGGTGGCCGTCCGCGACGGATCACGGCGGCACCGGGGGCAGTCTACCGGGCCGGGGTGGCGGGGTGGTGGGATATCCGGGGGTTGGTGGGGCGGGTGGGCGTGATGGAACCGATGCCGAAATCGGGTCGGTGGGGGGCTGACAAGCCGCGGAAGCGCAGGTAGCGTCGCCGGGAGTCGGTTCGTGTAGTGGTTCAGACCACTGACGGGGCGACGGAGCGAGAACCACACACCCCTTTACTCGGATCGTCCGGCACGTTCCTGCCGGTGAAGGAGAGCAACAACCATGGCTTCTGTCACGTACGACCAGGCGACCCGCATCTACCCCGGGGCGGACAAGCCCTCGGTGGACGCGCTGGATCTGGAGATCGCGGACGGCGAGTTCCTCGTGCTGGTCGGCCCGTCGGGCTGCGGCAAGTCGACCAGCCTGCGCATGCTGGCCGGTCTGGAGGACGTCAACTCCGGCGCGATCCGGATCGGTGAGCGGGACGTCACCCACCTGCCGCCGAAGGACCGGGACATCGCCATGGTGTTCCAGAACTACGCGCTGTACCCGCACATGACCGTCGCCGAGAACATGGGCTTCGCGCTCAAGATCGCCGGCGTGAACAAGGCGGAGATCCGCACCAAGGTCGAGGAGGCGGCGAAGATCCTCGACCTCACCGAGTACCTGGACCGCAAGCCGAAGGCGCTCTCCGGCGGTCAGCGCCAGCGCGTCGCGATGGGCCGCGCGATCGTCCGCCAGCCGCAGGTCTTCCTGATGGACGAGCCGCTGTCGAACCTGGACGCCAAGCTCCGCGTCTCGACCCGTACCCAGATCGCCGGCCTGCAGCGCCGCCTGGGCATCACCACGGTGTACGTCACCCACGACCAGACCGAGGCGCTCACCATGGGCGACCGGGTCGCGGTGCTCAAGGACGGTCTGCTGCAGCAGGTCGACACGCCGCGCAACATGTACGACAAGCCCGCCAACCTGTTCGTGGCCGGCTTCATCGGCTCGCCGGCCATGAACCTGGTCGAGGTGCCGCTGGTGGACGGCGGCGTGAAGTTCGGCGGCTCGGTCGTCAACATCTCGCGCGAGAACCTGGCCGGCGCCGGTTCCGACAAGACGGTGACCGTCGGTGTCCGCCCCGAGCACTTCGAGATCGTCCCGGCGGGCGGCATCGAGGGCGTCGCGGTGACCGTGAACGTGGTCGAGGAGCTCGGCTCGGACGGCTTCGTCTACGGCACCACCAAGATCGGCGGCGAGGACAAGGACCTGGTCGTCCGCGTTCCCGGCCGCCAGATCCCGGCCCGCGGCGAGACCATCCATGTGGTGCCGATCGCCAACGAGACCCACGTGTTCGCGACCGGCACCGGCAAGCGCCTGAGCGTCTGCGACTGACACCGGCGCCACACCCGGCACAACCGGCACAACCGGCACGGCTGCCGCCACCGGCATCGCCGCCGCCACCGGCATCGAAGCGACGGAGCCCGTCGGACCCTCCCCGGTCCGGCGGGCTCCCGCCATGCGTCCCGCGTCAACACGGCGTGGGGACGAACCAGGACAGCGCGTCACTCGATGGTGTAACGGAGGGCGATCTCGCCCGTACCCACCGCTACTCTCCTGAGGGTGAAGCAGCTTGTGCGCCGTATCGGCCAGACCGTCGCCCTGACCTTGCCCGTCGTCCTGGTGACCACCGGCACCCTCGCCGTGACCCGGGTCCCGTGGGCCCCGCCGACCGGGCTCGACCAGCAGGTCGTGGCGGCGTCCAGCGGTGACGGCGCCGGGATCGGGCGTTCCGACACCTCGACCAGGTCCGCCGACGGGCTCGCCCCGCAGGAGTCCCTGCGGGTCGCCCTGCTGGACGAGTTGCGTGCGAAGAACCCCTCCGCCGCGTTGGACCTGCTGGAGCGTTCGATGCGCGAGCAGCCCTCGCTGACGCCGTACTGCAGTTCGCTGGCCACCGAGTTGGGCAAGGCTGCGGTGCGCAAGTACCAGGGCGACGTCCAGCGGGCCCGGTCCTTCGCCCGCCCGGTCTGCGACGGGGCGTTCGCGGCGGGTGTGGTGGGCTGACGCCGACGCCGGGGCCCGTCCTCGCCGCCCTGCGGGCGGGAGTTCGACGGCGGGCCCGGAACCGGTCCTCGCCCGGGGTGGCGGCCCTATTGTTCAGGCATGACCGCTGACTCCGGCCCCACCGCCGACCTCGCGTCCCCGAACTCCCCGCAGTCCCAGGGCTCTTCCCTGACCCGGACCGCCCCGCAGTCCCACCCGCCCCGGCCGACGTCGACGCCGGTGACCCAGGCGGTCATCCTGGCCGGCGGCCAGGGCTCCCGGCTGCGGCCCTACACGGACGACCGGCCGAAGCCGCTGGTCGAGATCCCGGGGACGGGCACGCCGATCCTCGGCCACCAGCTGGCCTGGCTCGCCGCCGAGGGTGTCACCGACGTGGTGGTGTCCTGCGGGCACCTGGCCGACGTGCTGGAGGAGTGGCTGGCCACGACGGACCTGCCGCTGCGGGTGCGCACGGTGGTCGAGGCGGAGCCGCTCGGGCGCGGTGGCGGGCTGAAGTACGCGGCCAAGGCGCTGCCCCGCCCGGACGAGCCCTGGTACGCCACCAACGGCGACATCTGGACCCGCTTCAGCCTGCGGGAGATGGCCGCCTTCCACCACGAGCGGGACGCCGTCGCGACGCTTGCGCTGGCTCGGCCGCGGATCCCGTGGGGCGCGGTGGAGACGGACCAGTTCGGCAACGTGCTGGACTTCATCGAGGCGCCGCCCTCGCCCTTCCTGATCAACGCCGGCCTGTACGTCTTCAGCCCGGAGTTCGCCGAGCTGCTGCCGGACGTGGGCGACCACGAGCGCACCACCTTCCCCCAACTCGCCCGCAGCAAGCGGCTGGCGGGCTACCAGCTGCCGCAGGGCGTGTACTGGCGCGCGATCGACACCGCCAAGGACCTCACCGAGGCCGCCAAGGAACTCGCCGCCGGAGCCGGCCACACGCCGCAGTGACGCCCCCGGCCGCCCCTGCGGCCTCCGCGGCCCCGTAGGCTCCCGCAGCTCCGTGGCACCCCGCCGACGGACAACGACGACGGACAACGACGGATCGGCCGGGTGCTCCCCCACGGAGCACCCGGCCGATCCGTCGTGTCAGGCCTTCAGGTCGCGGTCGGGGCCCCCGGGCGGGAGGAGCGGGCGCCGCCGGACAGGTCGGCCAGCGGCGCGCTGCCCAGCACCCCGCCGAGCAGCCCGGCGCCGGAGCTGGGACTGGACTTGGGCGCCGGGCCCGAGCCGCCGGGGCCCGGGGTGCTGCGCTGGGCGGGCGCGGAGCCACCCGATCCGGCGGACGGTGCGGCGGGCGCCAGGGAGGAGCCCGACCCGGTCTCCGCCTTGCCGGAGTGGCCCTTGCCGCTCGGGGTCGGGGTGGCGGGCTTGGAGGGCGGGGCAGTGGACGGCGTGGTGGCGCTCGGGGTGGGGGTGGCCGGGCGCGGGGCGGTGGGCGAGGGCGAAGTGGACGGGCCCTTGCCACCGGGGGCGCCGGACGGGCTGCCGGACGGCCACACCGGGGTGCCGTAGTCGTTGGCGGGCCGGGTCGGTGCCTGGTGCGCGCGGGCGCCGGTGCGGACGGCGGCGCCGAACATCGAGCCGAGCAGCAGGGTCAGACCGACGACGACGGTGGTGACCACCGTGCCACGGCGCAGCACCCGCCGGCGCAGCGCCCCGGGGGCGTCCGCGCCGAACCGCCGCCAGGCCTCCAGGTTGAGCCGGCCGTCGAGCGAGGCGAACGGTGCCCCGGCGATCAGCAGCGGGCTCCAGGCCGCGAGGAAGATCAGGTCGGGCGTGTCGTAGACGGGAACGGCCCGCCAGCTGACGGTGAACAGCAGCGCGGCGGAGAGCACCATCGCCGCCCCGGCCGCGAGCCGCTGCCAGAGGCCGAGGACGGTCAGCACGCCGACCACGATCTCGGTGAACGACACGATCAGGCCGGCGCCCACCGGGTGCGCCATGGCGAAGGCCAGCAGCGGCTCGGCGACCTTCCAGGGGTGCAGCGAGGAGAGCCAGCGCATCATCGAGCCGCGCTCGCCGCCGTCGAAGTACACCGGGTCGCACAGCTTGCTGAACCCGGCGTAGACCGAGAGCGAGCCGAGGACGGCGCGCAGCGGCAGGAGCACCAGGCCGAGGTCGACCCGGCGGCCGGGGTACCAGGGCTGCTTGCCTTCGGCGTCGACGGCGGAGACCTCGGGCAGTTCGCCGCTCGGGGTCCAGCCGTGCGGCTCGCCGATCGGGCCGACGCCCGCGTCGGTGGCGCTGCCGTTGCCCTCGCGGGGCTGGCGCGGCACGGTCCGGGCGCCCGCGAGGGACGGGATCACCTGGGTGTCCGCCTCGGCGAGGCCGACGCCGCCGCGGCCGCGCCCGGGGGCACCGCCCTGGCGCACGGCCTCCAGCAGTTGGGTGGCCGCGAGGTCGCCGGGGGGCGCCTGGCCGGTCCAGGTGACGGCGGTGACCCGGCCCTTGCGGCGCGGCGCTCCGGCCCCGGCCAGGGCCGGGACGGCGGAGGCGGGCACGACGACCTGCGGGGTGACCAGCGGACGACGGATCAGGCCCTGGTTGGCGTAGGGGTCGCCGAACGCGGCGCCGGTGGACAGCAGTCCGGCCGGGGCCTCGATCAGCGGCGCCACCGGGACGCCGAGCCGGAGTCGGAAGCTCGCCTGGGTGCTGCTGAGCCGCGCGGGGTCCGACTCCACCTTGACGGTGTTGAGGCCGGGGCCCGCGTCTATCCCGGTGCTGCCGCCGCCGAACAGGGGGCGCCGAGGTGTTCTGGTGTCCACGCCCGTCTAACCGGGTGACGGCCGCTTAGGACACTCTCCCGGGTGGATGTCCGGCGCACACTTGAAGTGATCATGAAAAAAGCGATCGGACCCGGTCGGGCCCGATCGCCTTTCACCCGGATTGCGGGCAATCCGGAAGATCGCCTGCGCCCCGCCCGTCGAACGTGCTCAGCGCTCGGCGCACATCTCCGCGTCCGCCGGCGCGGCGGCCCGGGCGGACATCACCACCACAGCGGCAGCCTCGGCCGAGCGTCAGCCTCGACCCCGGCCTCGGCCGAGCACGTCAGCCTCGACACCGACCACGGCCGAGCACGTCAGCCTCCGCCTCAGCGCTTGGCGCGCAGCCGGGCGGCCTCGTACAGCACGATGCCCGCCGCGACACCGGCGTTCAGCGACTCGGTCAGCCCGGACATCGGGATCCGCACCCGCATGTCGCAGGTCTCAGAGACCAGCCGGGACAGGCCCTTGCCCTCGCTGCCCGCGACGATGACGACCGGGCCGGTCAGCAGCTCCAGGTCGCCCAGCTCGCCCTCGCCGTCGGCGGCCAGGCCGACCACCATCAGGCCGGCCTTCTGGTAGGCCTCCAGGGTGCGGGTGAGGTTGGTGGCCCGGGCGACGGGCAGCCGGGCCGCGGCGCCGGAGGAGGTCTTCCAGGCACCGGCGGTCATGCCTGCCGCGCGGCGCTCGGGGATGACCACGCCGTGCGCGCCGAAGGCGGCGGCGGAGCGGACCACGGCGCCCAGGTTGCGCGAGTCGGTGACGCCGTCCAGCGCGATGATCAGCGCGTCCTGGCCGGCGTCGGCGGCCTCGGCCAGCAGGTCCTCGGGGTGGGCGTACTCGTACGGCGGGACCTGGAGCACCAGGCCCTGGTGGTTGAGCCCGCCGGTCATCTGGTCCAGCTGCGGGCGCGGAGCCTCCATCAGCGGGATGCCGCGGTCGTTGGCGGCCTGGAAGGCGTCGCGGACCCGGTCGTCGGTGTCGATGAACTGCTGGACGTACAGCGCGTTGGCCGGCACGCCGCCCTGCAGCGCCTCGACCACCGAGTTGCGGCCGAAGACCAGTTCGGCGCTGCCCGCGCCGCCCCGGCCACCGCGGCCGGCTCCGCCGGCCCGCCGCATGCCGGCCCGGGCCTTGGCGTCGCGCTCGCGCTTGATCGCGGCGTTGGCGGCCCGCTGCTTGGGGTGGCCCTTGCGCTCCGCGCCGGGCGGGGTCGGGCCCTTGCCCTGGAGCGACTTCCGGCTGTGCCCGCCGGTACCGACAGACGCACCCTTCTTCGATCCGGGGTTGCGGCGGTTCCTGCGCTGGCTGTTGCCGGCCATGGCTGTACTTCCTGTCTGTCCGGCATGCCCTGGCCGCCCCGTTCTGTCCGGCGGCGGCCGACGGCATGCGCTACGTCATGCGGGAGGGCCGCACCGGTCCGGTGCGGCCCACCCATCACCCCGATCGTCAGATGGGGTTACTGGCTGTTGATCGTCCAGCGCGGGCCGGACGGGGTGTCCTCGATCGCCAGCCCGGCCAGGCCGAGCTGGTCGCGGATGGCATCCGCGGTGGCGAAGTCCTTGCGCTCGCGCGCCGCCTGCCGCTGGTCCAGGACCAGGCGGACCAGCGAGTCGACCACGCCGTGCATGCTCTCCAGTGTCCCAGCCTCGCCGCGGTCCGTCCCGGCCCAGTGCGGGTCGAGCGGGTCGAGGCCCAGCACTCCGAGCATCGCACGGACCTCGGCCAGTCGCGCCACCACGCTCTCCTTGTCGTCCGCGTTCAGGGCGCTGTTGCCCTGGCGGACGGCGGTGTGCACGACGGCCAGCGCCTGCGGGACGCCGAAGTCGTCGTCCATCGCCTCGGCGAAGGCCGGCGGCACCTCGGGCGCCGCGTCGACCGTGCCGCAGCGCTCGACGGCGCGCTGGATGAAGCCCTCGATCCGGCCGAAGCCGACCTCGGCCTCGCGCAGCGACTCCTCGCTGTACTCGATCATCGAGCGGTAGTGCGGGCCCGCCAGGTAGTAGCGGAGCACGATCGGACGCCAGTTCCGGACCATCTCGGAGACCAGCACCGAGTTGCCCAGCGACTTGCTCATCTTCTCGCCCGCCATGGTGACCCAGGCGTTGTGCACCCAGAAGGCGGCGAAGTCGTCGCCGTAGGCCTTGGACTGGGCGATCTCGTTCTCGTGGTGCGGGAAGATCAGGTCCAGCCCGCCGCCGTGGATGTCGAAGGCCGGGCCCAGGTACTTGTGGACCATCGCCGAGCACTCCAGGTGCCAGCCGGGGCGGCCGCGGCCCCACGGGGTCTCCCAGCTCGGCTCGCCCGGCTTGGCGGCCTTCCACATCGCGAAGTCACGCTGGTCCCGCTTGCCGGTCTCGCCGTCCCCGCTCGGCTGGCGCAGGTCCGCCAGCTTCTGGTTGGAGAGCGCCAGGTACTCGGGGTACGACTTCACGTCGAAGTAGACGTTGCCGTCGGCCGCGTAGGCGTGGCCCTTCTCGATGAGCCCCTGCATCATCGAGACCATCTCGGGGATGTGCCCGGTGGCCCGCGGTTCGACGGTCGGCGCCAGGCAGCCGAGGGCGGTGTAGCCGTCGTTGAAGGCGCGCTCGTTCTCGTAGGCGATCTGCCACCACGGGACGCCGAGCTCGCGCTCCTTGGCGATGATCTTGTCGTCGATGTCGGTGACGTTCCGGGCGAAGGTCACCTGGTAGCCGCGGTAGGCGAACCACCGCTGCATGATGTCGAAGTTGAGCCCGGAGCGGATGTGCCCGATGTGAGGCGCCGACTGGACGGTAGCGCCGCACAGGTAGATCGAGACACAACCCGGTACAAGCGGGACGAAGTCGCGTACCTGGCGGGTGCTGGTGTCGTACAGACGAATGCTCACAGCGTCAAGCGTAGTGGGCAGCAGGGGGTGCCCCGCCACATTCCCCGGGACAACGGGGGCGTGATCCCGGGGAACGGCAGGTCGCGGGCGGTCGGATCAGATGCCGCCGACCACCTTGCGGGGGGTGAGCCGCACCACCACGCGGACGTCGTCCGGGCCGTCCCAGGTGTACTTGTCCACGCCGCGGTACTTGGCGGCCAGCTCGTCGATCAGCTCCCGGCCGCCCTCGGTGGTCATGGTGACCTCCCCGCGCGCCTCCAGGTACTCGTACGGGCTGTCCGCCGGGTTGACCAGGATCGAGACGCGCGGGTCCCGCACCAGGTTGAGGTGCTTGCGGCGGCCCTGGACGGTGGAGAACAGGATGTCGTCACCGTCCCGCCTGACCCAGACCACCGAGGACTGGGGGCTGCCGTCGGGCTGGATCGTGGAGACCACGGCGAAGCTCTTGCCGTCGATCAACGCCTTGGCACGGTCGGAGAGTTGGGTGGTCATCTGGCGAACCTCATCTCGTCGGCGGCGGTCACGGCCCGGAGGGATGCCCCGCGCGGGCCCGAAGCCGAACAGTATCGACCCGGGCCCCCGCGCGAACCGGTGAACACCCGTCAGGCGCGGTTTCTTCCCGGCCCGCTCACCTCACCGGCCCCACCGGCCTCAACGCCGCTCGTACACCAG
This sequence comes from Kitasatospora sp. NPDC048545, assembly GCF_040651155.1. Taxonomy (NCBI): domain Bacteria; kingdom Bacillati; phylum Actinomycetota; class Actinomycetes; order Kitasatosporales; family Streptomycetaceae; genus Kitasatospora; species Kitasatospora sp. NPDC048545. Next base: position 110,633 of record NZ_JBEZIQ010000005.1, on the reverse strand, counting down.
GGCGGTGGCGATCGCGGCCAGCCCCTCGGCGCGGCCGGTCAGGCCCAGCCCGTCAGTGGTGGTGCCGGAGACGGAGACCGGGGCGCCGGCCGCCTCCGAGAGCGCGGCCTGCGCCTCGGCCCGGCGCTTGCCGATCTTCGGCCGGACACCGATCACCTGGACGGCGACGTTGCCGATCTCGAAGCCGGCCTCGCGGACCAGCCGGGCCGCCTCGGCGAGCAGCTTCGCCCCGGAGGCGCCGGCCCACTCCGGGCGGTCGGTGCCGAAGTGGGCGCCGAGGTCGCCGATCCCGGCGGCCGAGAACAGCGCGTCGCAGGCGGCGTGCGCGGCGACGTCGGCGTCCGAGTGCCCGGAGAGCCCGGCCCCGGCGTCCGGCCACTCCAGCCCAGCCACCCAGAGCGGGCGGCCGTCCTCGAAGGCGTGCACGTCGGTGCCGATCCCGGTGCGGGGGATCACGGGGGCCTGCGGGTCAGTAGGCATCGGCGGCCCTCCGGCGGGCGAGTACGGCCTCGGCGAGCACGAGGTCCAGCGGACGGGTGACCTTGAACGCCTCCTCGTGGCCGGGCACCACGACGACCCCGCCGCCGTAGCGCTCGACCAGGCCGGCGTCGTCGGTGACCGGCGGCGCGCCGGCGGTGCCCGCGCTCTCCTCGGCCAGCGCCTCGGCGTGCACCCGGACCAGGGTGGCGCGGTCGAAGCCCTGCGGGGTCTGCACCGCGCGCAGGGCGGACCGCTCGGGCGTGTCGAGCACAGGCTCGGGGTGGCCCGGGTTCGGCTCGACCCGCTTCACGGTGTCGGCCAGTGGCACGGCGGGCACCACGGCCCGCGCCCCGGCCCGGACGGCGGCCGCGACGGCGTCCACCACCTCGACCGGCACGAGCGGTCGGGCCGCGTCGTGCACCAGGACGATCTCCACGTCCTCCGGGATCGCGGCCAGGCCCAGCCGGACCGACTCCTGGCGGGTCGCGCCGCCGGCCACCACCCGGACGTCCTTGCCGTCCAGCCCGTGGCTGTCCAGCAGGGCGACCACCTCGGCCACCCCGTCGGCGGGTGCGGCGACCACGACCAGGCCGACGGCCCGGCTGCGGGCCAGCGCCCGGACGGCGTGCACCAGGAGCGGGACCCCGCCCAGCTCCCGCAGGGCCTTCGGGGCCCCGGGGCCCAGCCGCTCACCACGTCCGGCGGCGGGCACCACTGCTGCTGCGACTGCTGCTGACGCGTTCAGGTTTCACTCCTTCGGCGAAGTGGGTATGGCCATGGCGTGCCCGGCGGGCGCACCGGACCCCTTCCGAAGAGCCACGGTCCGCTGCCCGCCGCACGGTTCCGCAGCGTTCGCACTCCGCAGGATCCGCGAGAGGGCGGGCGCGCAGAAACGGTCCCGCCGGCCTGGGCCGGCCCGGGTGGGAGGCGTTGTCCGGACACGCCTCAGCGCCCGGAGTGCCACTGCACCACTCCCGGACGGTTCGTCCAAGGAGCGGCGCGCCGACACCGGGCGCTGTGAGCGTTGGGCGGCAGCCCGACCGCATGCGGCGACGCGTGCGCTACGAGGCGAGGACCTCGTCGAGCAGCGTTTCCGCCTTGTCCTCGTTGGTGTTCTCCGCCAGCGCGAGTTCGCTGACGAGGATCTGGCGCGCCTTCGCGAGCATCCGCTTCTCGCCGGCCGAGAGGCCGCGCTCGCGCTCGCGACGCCAGAGGTCGCGCACAACCTCGGCGACCTTGATAACGTCGCCCGAGGCGAGCTTCTCCAGGTTCGCCTTGTAGCGACGGGACCAGTTGGTCGGCTCTTCCGTGTACGGTGCGCGCAGCACCTCGAAGACCCGGTCCAGACCCTCCTGGCCGACCACATCGCGCACGCCGACGAACTCCGCGTTCTCGGCGGGCACGCGGAGCGTCAGGTCTCCCTGCTGCACCTTGAGCACCAGGTAGGTCTTGTCCACACCCTTGATCTGGCGAGTTTCGATGGCCTCGATCAGTGCGGCCCCGTGATGGGGGTAGACCACCGTGTCGCCAACCTTGAACGTCATGTGACAGGACCCCTTCCGTGGCTTTCCAGAATAACACGCTTCTCGGCGCACCCGAAGGGCGTTTTCGCAGGTCAGGGCGGGTCTCGGGGCTTGACAAGCACCCCCATCACGTGCTGCGACCGGCGTTCGAGAGGGGCTTCCCGCAGGTCGGAGGCGGTTCCGGGGTTCGTCGAAACCCTTGCGCAACACCCCCGCAACCATGATTGGATCTTGAGCTTTCGCCCCTTTTCCGGTCGCGACCCAATCGTTATTCGATCTTGGTCGAAGCTTGTCCGCGATGTGACCAGGACATGCCGGACGTACCGCCGGACGGCCCCCGCGGACCCCCAGGAGTGCGACACGGGGACCACCCCGTGAGGAGCGCATAAACGAGGTCGATAATCTGAGACCTGACCTATCGACACGTGACTTAGGAGAAGCCGCCGCCGTGAGCCGCAGCCTTCGACGCGGCGGCATCGCCGCCATCGCCGCCATCGCCATCGCATCGCTGTCCTCCTGCGCAGCCGGCAACACGCCGGACACCCTGCAGATCAAGCCGGACAACGCGGCGGCAACCCTCGGGACGAACCTCCGACTGAACAACATCGTGATCGTCACCGGGGAGGGCACCTCGGGCGACTACACCGGCCCCGCCAACGTGGTCGTGAACATCGCGAACACCGGCGAGGTCCCGGCCGAGCTGCAGTCCGTCACCGTCGACACCGCCTCCGCGGCCTTCGCGGACGCCGCCGGTGCCCCGCTGACCGGCATCGTCATCCCGGCCGGTGGCGCCGTGGCGATCGGCGGTCAGGGCAACCCGTCCGCCCTCGTCGCGACCGCGGCCGTCCACGTCGGCGGGTTCGCCGAGACGACCTTCACCTTCAAGGACGGCCAGAAGGTCACCGCCCAGGCCGGCGTGAGCCCGGACGGCAAGGGCCTGTACAAGGGCTACGGCCCGACCCCCTCGGCGAGCGCCGTGCCCGCCAAGACCACCGCCCCCGCCTCGGCCTCCCCGACCGCCGGTGCCACCACCCCGGGCGCCACGACCACCCCGGGCACCACCGCGACGCCGGGCACCACGGCCACCGCTCCGGCCGTCCCAGCCGGCGCCACCACCCCGGCGGTCCCGGCCACCCACTGACGCCCCCGCCCTCGGCGGGCCCGCCCGGGCCTGCCGGGAACGCGCGAAGGCCCCCTCCGGCTGCTGCCGGCGGGGGCCTTCCGCGTGGGACGGGGTGTCCGCGGTCTACGGCTCGAACTTGTAGCCCAGGCCGCGGACGGTGACGAGGTAGCGCGGCGCGCCCGGGTCCGGCTCGATCTTGGCCCGCAGGCGCTTCACGTGGACGTCCAGGGTCTTGGTGTCACCGACGTAGTCCGCGCCCCAGACCCGGTCGATCAGCTGCATGCGGGTGAGCACCCGGCCCGCGTTGCGCAGGAGCATCTCCAGCAGGTCGAACTCCTTGAGCGGCAGGTCGACCTTGGCACCGTCCACGGTCACCACGTGCCGGTCCACGTCCATCCGGACCGGTCCCGCCTCCAGGGCGCCCGGGCCGTTGCCGTTCTCGCCCGCGCCGCCGTCCTCGCCGCGGCGGCGCAGCACCGCGCGGATCCGGGCGACCAGCTCCCGGGTGGAGTACGGCTTGGTGACGTAGTCGTCAGCGCCTATCTCCAGCCCGACGACCTTGTCGATCTCGCTGTCCTTCGCGGTCACCATGATCACCGGGACGTTGGACCGCACCCGGAGCTGGCGGCAGACCTCGGTGCCGGGCAGGCCCGGCAGCATCAGGTCGAGCAGGACGAGGTCGGCACCGTTGCGTTCGAACTGCTCCAGCGCGTCGGGGCCGGTGGCGGCGACGGCCACCTCGAAGCCCTCCTTGCGGAGCATGTACGAGAGGGCGTCGCTGAACGACTCCTCGTCCTCGACCACCAGTACTCGGGTCACGATCAGGCCTCCGGGGCAAGCTGGGGGGTTGTGTCTGACAGGTGTTGTTCCCGCTCCCCGGCAGGGAGCGAACGGTCGGTACGGTCCGGGTGGTCCGTGCGGTCCGTGGTGAGGGTTCGGGGTGCCGTGGCGGGCCCGGCGGCGTCCGGACCGCGGTCCGGATCGTCGTCGGTCCCGTCGGGCCCGTCGTCGACGGGCGCCTGTCCGGCGGCCAGGCGGATGGTGAAGGTCGAGCCCTGGCCCTCGACGCTCCACACCGAGACCGTGCCGCCGTGCGAGGCGGCGACGTGCTTGACGATGGAGAGGCCGAGGCCGGTGCCGCCGGTGGCCCGGGAGCGGGCCGGGTCGACGCGGTAGAAGCGTTCGAAGACCCGCTCGCGGTCCTTCTCGGAGATGCCGATGCCCTGGTCGGTGACCGAGATCTCGATGAGCTCGCCGTCCGCCTCCCCGAGCGCCGCGGCGCTGGAGATCCGGCGGGTGGCGATCGCCACCCGGGTGCGGGGCGGGCTGTAGTTGACGGCGTTCTCGACCAGGTTGCCGAGCGCGGCGGCGAGCTGGCCGCGGTTGCCGTGCAGGTAGAGGCCGGCGATGCCGCCCGCCGCGATGAGGATCTGTTTGGCGGCGGCCTGCTGGCGGCAGCGGTCGATCGCCTCGGCGATCAGCTCGTCCACCGCGACCGGCTCCGGGTCGACCATCAACCGGTCGTCCTGGACCCGGGAGAGGTCGATGATCTCCTGGACCAGGCTGGCCAGCCTGGTCGCCTCGACCTGCATCCGGCCGGCGAAGCGCTGCACCGCCTCCGGGTCGTCGGACGCGTCGGCGACCGCCTCGGAGAGCAGCGACAGGGCACCGACCGGGGTCTTGAGCTCGTGGCTGACGTTGGCCACGAAGTCCCGGCGGACGGCCTCCACCCGGCGCCGCTCGGTCTGGTCCTCGACCAGCACCAGCACCAGCCGGGAGCCCAGCGGGGCGACCCGGACGGAGACCGCGAGCGGCTCGGCCGCGCGGGCCGCGCCCGGTCGGGGCACCTCCAGCTCGACCTGGCGGATCTCGCCGTCCCGGCGGGTGGCGCGGGCCAGCGCGAGCATCTGGTCCACGGCGACCGCACCGCCGCGCACCAGGCCCATCGCGTACGCCGCCGAGCTCGCCTTGACCACCTCGTCGCCCTCGCCCAGCACGATCGCGCAGGAGCGCAGCACGGAGAGCACGGTGTCGACCCCCGGCGGCAGGGGCGGCTCGGGGTTGCCGGTGCCCAGTGCCTGGTACCGGCCGTGGTTCCTGCCGCTGGTGCCGCTGTGCTTGCCCCTGGCCTGCTCGCGCTCGCTCCAACGGAAGGCGATGGAGGCGGTGAGGCCGACACCGAGCCCGGCTATGGCGCAGGCAGCGGCGGCGGCCACGTTCACGTCCATGTGGCCAGCGTAAGCGCACGGCCAGGTCACTCCCCAAGGGCTGGATCAAGGCATCGACCGCGCGTTGCCGAGAATTCACCTTCGTGTGGCTGCTGATTCACCGTACCGGCCGTGCACCGTCGCCCTGACGGCGGAAAGTTGGCCAGGCAGCCCGTGTGGGAGAGATCGGCGCGCCGAACAGGACGCACCGGCTCGGGTGTGCGCGTACGATGCGCGCCACCAGCAGCGGTCACCCGAACGCCGGAACGACGGTCGGACGGGCTGACCGGTCGGCACCGCCACCGACACAGCTACTGAGGAGAGAACATGCGCGACGCGTACCACGAGGAACTCGATGCGATCGGCGACAGCCTGATCGAGATGGCCCGGCTGGTCGGCTCCGCCCTCGGCCGCGCCACCACCGCCCTCCTCGACGCGGACCTGGCGCTGGCGGAGAGCGTGATCGCCGCCGACGAGAAGATCAACGAGCTGCACCACGAGCTGGAGGACCGGGCGATCGACCTGCTGGCCCGGCAGCAGCCGGTCGCCACCGACCTGCGCATCGTCGTCACCTCACTGCGGATGAGCGCCGACCTGGAGCGCTGCGGCGACCTCGCCCGGCACGTCGCCAAGGTCGCGCGGATGCGCTACCCCGACACTGCCGTGCCGCGCGACCTGCACGCCACCGTCCTGGAGATGGGCCAGCTCGCCCAGCGCCTGGTGGCCAAGGCCGGCCTGGTGATCGCCACCAAGGACGTCGACAAGGCCCTGGAGATGGAGCAGGACGACGACGCCATCGACACCCTGCACCGCGAGCTGCTGTCGCACCTGATCGACGAGCGCTGGCACCACGGCATCGAGACCGCCGTCGACATCACCCTGGTCGGCCGCTACTACGAGCGCTTCGCGGACCACGCGGTGTCGGTCGCCAAGCGCGTGGTGTACCTGGTGACGGGCGAGCACGTGGCCGAGTTCGTGGCCGCCACCGAGGCCGCCGAGGCCGTGGAGGCCGGTGCGGCGGAGTGAGCTCCGTCCCGACGGCCGCTCATCCCCAGGGGTGAGTAAACCTGCGGCAAGGGTGGTGTGGGCGCACGCGTTTCCGTACGCCCCACCACTGCGCGCCCGTTGACGCTCCCTCCGTTCGGCGGTTTCACTCGAAGCATCGGGCGCCGGAGTGTGCCCGCTTCACGGAGGGAACAGCTCGATGAAGGCCAACCCGACCCGCCCGGCACCCGCCCGCGACACCGTCGAGCCGCCCGCCCCGAAGTTTCTGCCCCTCCTCGCCGCCGGCTGCGGCTGCGGCCCGGGCTGCGGCTGCGGCTGCCAGTCCGGCGCACCCTGCCAGTGCGGCGGCGCGGACGGCGGCTGCTGCGGCGGCCACTGAGGACGCCCGCGGTGCACGGCATTCCGGCGGCCGTGCACCCCGTTCGCGTCCGGCTCCGGGTTCGCGTCCGGGTTCGCGTCCGGCCCGCCCGCGGGGCCGGAGCCCGGTGTCAGAACCGCACGTCGGTGCAGGAGTAGAAGGCGTTCCCGGTGTCGGCGATCGTCCAGACCGCGACGACCACCTGGTGGCCGGTGCGCCCGACCGGGACGGTCGCGGTGTGGCTCAGCGTGCTCGGCACCTGCTTCCCGCCGTACGGGACGGTCAGGAAGGGCGTCAGGTCCAGGTTCGCCCGGGTGATCGGCCGGCCGGCGTCGTAGCCCGGCTTGGTCATGTAGTAGCGGAAGTCCGTGGTCGCGTGCCGGGCGGTGAACGTCCAGGTGAAGGTGAGCTGCTGACCCGCCGCCACCGCAGTGGTCGGCCAGGCCCCCGCGTGCGGGTCGTCCAGCTCCGCGAAGCGCGCGTTGCCGCCGGCGCAGATGGTGCCGTCGGAGGGGCCCAGGGCCGGGAAGCCCTTGGGGCCCTCGACGCTCTGCGGCTCCCACTGGATGTCGCCGCAGTCCCAGGGGACACCGCTCGTGTGCACGTCGCAGAGAGCGGCCCTGCTGGGCGGGGTCGAGATCCAGCCGTGGGACGAGGCCGGGAAGGCGAGCGTGAGCGGTACCGCCAGCGCGGCGACCACCGCCCCGACGATGTGACGTGTGCGCATGGTGCTCCTCCGTGGGGGTGGATGGAGAGTGCACCGGGGCGCGGACGCGCACGTGGGGGTGCGGGCCCGGACGGGGAGATCCATGGCATGCCCGCGCCGGCCCGGTGCCCTCACGGTAGGAGCCGCCACCACCGCCCGTCAATGGTCTGAACCACTTTCAGAACCGCCCAACTCGCCATCCCGGCAAGCCGGTTGAACGGAGGAGGCCCCGCCCCCGGCGAACCGGGTGACGGGGCCTCCACACGCTCCGGGCCGACTGCTCGCCCGCTCGCGCCTACTTCTTGCCCTGGTTCTTGACCGCCTCGATGGCCGCGGCGGCGGCGTCCGGGTCGAGGTAGCGGCCGCCCGCGGCGACGGGCTTGAAGTCGGCGTCCAGCTCGTACACCAGCGGGATGCCGGTCGGGATGTTCAGGCCGGCGATGGCCTCGTCGGAGACGCCGTCGAGGTGCTTGACCAGCGCGCGCAGGCTGTTGCCGTGGGCGGTGACCAGGACGGTCTTGCCGGAGGCGAGGTCCGGGACGATGGCGTCGTACCAGTACGGGAGCATCCGCTCGACGACGTCCTTCAGGCACTCGGTGCGCGGACGCAGCTCGCTCGGGATGTCGGCGTAGCGGGCGTCACCGGCCTGCGAGTACTCGGCGTCGTCGGCCAGCACCGGCGGCGGGGTGTCGTAGGAACGGCGCCACAGCTGGAACTGGTCCTCACCGAACTCGGCCAGGGTCTGGGCCTTGTCCTTGCCCTGCAGCGCACCGTAGTGGCGCTCGTTCAGGCGCCAGCTGCGGCTGACCGGGATCCAGTGGCGGTCGGCCTTGTCCAGGGCGATCTGCGAGGTGCGAATGGCGCGGCGCAGCAGCGAGGTGTGCACCACGTCGGGGAACAGGCCCTCGGCGGCCAGGAGCTCGCCACCGCGGGCGGCCTCCTTCTCACCCTTCTCGTTGAGGTCGACGTCGACCCAACCGGTGAACAGGTTCTTCTGGTTCCACTGGCTCTCGCCGTGGCGGAGCAGGATGAGTCGGTACGTCGTGTCAGCCATGGGCCCCAGCTTAGTGGAGGGCCCGAAAACCCCTGGTGGGGACCTTATCCCGCTGTGTAACGTGTCCGGCGCGCACCTGCCACTTACATATGTCGGCTGACCGGGCCTGCCCGCGCCGCTCAGCGGATACCTGCCCTCGGGAGCCCCCACATGCTCGTCACCGCCCGGTTCCGAAGAATGGTGCAGGAGACGGCGGGCGGACTGCCGCGCCAGTTCTGGTGGCTCTGGGTCTCGACCCTGGTCAACCGGCTCGGCGCCTTCGTGGTCACCTTCCTGGCGCTCTACCTCACCAGCAGCCGGGGGTACTCGGCGTCCTACGCGGGCCTGGTCGCCGCCCTGTTCGGCCTCGGCTCGGCGGCCTCCTCGATCGTGGCCGGGGTGCTGACGGACCGGGTCGGGCGCCGTCCGACCCTGCTCGCCGCCCAGCTCGGCACCGCGCTGTTCACCGCCGTACTCGGCTTCACCGACGGGCAGGCCGCGATCGCGGTGGTGGCCTTCCTGGTCGGCTTCTGCAACAACGCCACCCGCCCGGCCATCTCGGCGATCATCGCGGACATCGTCCCGGCCGCCGACCGGGTCCGTGCCTACTCGCTGAACTTCTGGGCGATCAACCTGGGCTTCGGCCTCTCCTCGGCGGTGGCCGGCCTGATCGCCACCCACGGCTACCTCGCGCTCTTCCTGCTGGACGCGCTCTCCACCGTGCTCTGCGCGGTGGTGGTCTTCGTCCGGATCCCGGAGACCAGGCCCGACGCCCCGGCGGCGAAGGCCGACGAGCCGGCGGTCGGCCTCGGCACGGTGTTCCGCGACCGCCGCTTCATGGCCGTGGTCGGGCTCACCCTGCTGCTCGCCCTGGTGCTCCAGCAGGGCTCCACCACCCTCGCGGTGGACATGGGCCGCTGGGGGATCACGTCCACCGAGTACGGCCTGGTCATCGGCCTGAACGGGCTGCTGATCGTGCTGCTGCAGATCCCGCTGACCCGCTGGGTCGAGAACCGCAGGCGGTCCGCCATGCTGGCCGCGGCCTCGCTGTTCATCGGCTGGGGGTTCGGGATGACGGCACTGGCCGGGTCGTCCGCGTGGATCTACGCCCTCACCGTGGCGGTCTGGACGGTCGGGGAGATCCTCTACACGCCGACCCTCATGGGCCTGATCGCCGAGCTGTCCCCGGCCCACGCGCGCGGGCGCTACCAGGGCATCTACTCGCTCTCCTGGTCGCTCGCCTCGTTCCTCGGCCCGGCCGCGGGCGGCGTGCTGCTGGAGCGGGCGGGCAGCGGGGTGCTGTGGGGCGCGTGCGGGGTCTGCGGCACGGTCGCCGCGGCCGGCTACGTGCTGCTGGGGAAGCGGACCGGCGCGGCGACGGGCCCCGGGCCGGTCGCCGTCGTCGAGGCCGTCGCGGTGCCGGCGCAGGGAGCGGCGCCCGCCGCGGAGGTCGGGCAGGCCCCGGCCCGCGCCTGATCCCGAGCCGCCGGCCGTCAGCCGGCGGCGCCCTGCCCGTCGGCGTCCCGGTCGGCCAGGTGGGCGAAGGCGGCCAGGTTGCGGGTGGACTCCCCGCGCTTGGTCCGCCACTCCCACTCGCGCCGGATCGCCGAGGCGAAGCCCAGCTCCAGCAGGGTGTTGAACGGCTCGTCCGCGTTCTCCAGCACCGTCCCTAGCACCCGGTCCACGACCAGCGGGGTGAGTGCCTCCAGCGGAAGCCGGCCGACCAGGTAGACGTCGCCGAGGGCGTCGATCGCGTAGGCCACGCCGTACAGCTTGGTGTTGCGCTCCAGCAGCCAGCGGTAGACGGCCTCGTGGTTCTCGTCCGGGCGGCGGATCACGAAGGCGTTCACCGACAGGGTGTGGTCGCCGACCCGCAGGGCGCAGGTGGTGCTCAGCTTCCGGGTGCCCGGGAGGGTCGCCACCAGGGTGTGCGGGTCGGTGGCGGCCGGCTCCCAGGCCACCCCGGTGTCGTCCAGGGCGGTGCGCAGGAGGGTCAGGGCCTCGTCCTTGGTGCGGATTGCCATGGAGGTGACGTTACTCGCCGGTACCCGTCGGGCGCAGCACGGCCCGCCCGGCACGGGGCCTCCGTCGTCCGGGGCCCGGGGTTCGGTCCAGGGCTCCGGCCCCGGCCTCCGTCGTCGCGGGCCCCGGCCTCAGGTGAGCCGGCGGCGGGCGGTGGCCAGCCGGCCGGCCGGGCGGGCCAGGCTGCCGGCGTACACCTCGGCGGTGGTCGCCGCGGCGGTGTCCCAGCCGAAGGCGGCCGCGTGCCGGGCCGCCGCCGCACCGCGCCGGGCCACCAGCGCCGGGTCGGTGACGTACGGCTCCAGCGCGTGCGACCACTCCAGCGGGTCGTGGCCGCGCACCAGGCTGCCGGTCTCGCCGTCCCGGACCGCGACCGGCAGGCCGCCGACCGCGGCCGCCACCACCGGGGTGCCGCAGGCCTGCGCCTCCAGCGCGACCAGGCCGAAGGACTCGCTGTACGAGGGCATCACCAGGGCCGTCGCCGCGCGGTACCACTCGGCGAGCCGCTCCTGGCCGACCGGCGGGTGGAAGCGGACCACGTCGGAGATCCCGAGCTGGGCGGCGAGCTTGTGCAGGCTCTCCGGCCGGGCCAGCCCGGTGCCGGACGGGCCGCCGACGACCGGCACCACCAGGCGCTCGCGCAGCTCCGGACGGCGGGCCAGCAGCGCGGCGACCGCCCGCAGCAGCACGTCGGGGGCCTTCAACGGCTGGATCCGGCCGGCGAAGAGCAGCACGGCGGCGTCCTGCGGCAGGCCCAGCCGGGCCCGGGCGGCGGCGGACGCCCCGGCACCGTCGGGGCGGAAGACGTCGAGGTTGACCCCGGGGTGGACGACGGCCAGCTGGTCCGGCCGGGCGGCGTAGTGCAGCGCCAGCTCGGCGGCCTCCTCGGTGGTGTTGGCGATCAGCCGGTCGGCCGCCTCCACCACCTGGGTCTCGCCGATCACCCGGGCCGCGGGCTCGGGCGTGTCGCCTTCGGCCAGCGCGGCGTTCTTGACCTTCGCCATGGTGTGCATGGTGTGCACCAGCGGCACCCCCCAGCGCTGTGCGGCCAGCCAGCCGACCTGCCCGGAGAGCCAGTAGTGCGAGTGCACCAGGTCGTAGTGGCCGGGGCGGTGGCCCGCCTCGGTGCGCAGCACCCCGTGGGTGAAGGCGCACAGCTGGGCCGGCAGGTCCTCCTTGACCAGGCCCTCGTACGGCCCGGCGGTGACGTGGCGGACCAGCACGCCCGGGGCCAGTTCGACGGTCGGGGCGTCGTCCGAGCAGATCGCCCGGGTGAACACCTCGACCTCGATGTTGAGGTCGGCCAGGCGTTTGGCCAGCTCGACGATGTAGACGTTCATCCCGCCGGCGTCCCCGGTGCCGGGCTGGTGCAGCGGCGAGGTGTGGACGCTCAGCATCGCTATCCGGCGCGGGCGGCGGCGCCCGGGGACGAGCGACTGGAGCCGGCCGCGCGCGGGCACGGCGGGCTGGGCACGGCGTACCGAACGGACGGGGTGCTGGATCACCTGGCTGAAGCCTCCTCTGTGCGGCCCGTCTAGGCGGTCCGCGTCGGGCCGCCCGTTGTCCGGTGTGCGCTGCCCCGTCCGGGCACACATCACCACCAGTGTGCCAACCACGCGGGCGGCGTCCGGCATTCCCGGTCCGGCCCACGAGCCTCACCGGTCCACCGCCCGATCCGGGCGGACGCCGTCCTGCCTGGTCAGCGCGGTGCCACCGGCTCCCCGGCTACCCTTCTGGGCATGGCCGCCTCCTTCGACCCCGCCACCGCCGCGCCCTCCCGCGGGCGGACCGGACGCCCGGTGGGGACCGTCACCCGGGGCACCACCAACACCAACCGGCTGCGCCGGATGGACCGCTGGATCGCCCACACCCTCGGCCGGGCCCTGCGCGCCGCCGAGCACCCGCCGGTGGCGGTGGACCTCGGCTACGGCGCCGCGCCGTGGACGGCCGTCGAACTGGCCGCCCGGCTGCGCGCGGTGAGGCCGGACGTCCGGGTGGTCGGCATCGAGATCGAACCGGAGCGGGTCGCGGCCGCGCTGCCGTACGCCGCGCCGCCGCTGCTCACCTTCCGGCGCGGCGGCTTCGAGGTGCCGCTGGACGGCGGCGCACCGGCCCGGCTGATCCGGGCGGCCAACGTGCTGCGGCAGTACGACGAGGCGGCGGTGGCCGGGGTCTGGGAGCGGCTGCGCTCCCGGCTCGCCCCGGACGGGCTGCTGGTCGAGGGCACCTGCGACGAGATCGGCCGGCGGCACGTCTGGGTGGCCCTCGGCCCGGAGGGCCCCCGGACGGTGACCTTCGCGGCCCGGCTCGGCGGCTTGGAGCAGCCCTCCGACCTCGCCGAGCGGCTGCCGAAGGCGCTGATCCACCACAACGTGCCGGGGCGGCCGGTGCACGCCTTCCTGACCGACTTCGACCGGGCCTGGGCGGCGGCGGCGCCGTACGGGGCGTTCGGGGCGCGGCAGCGCTGGGTGGCGGCCTGCACGGCGCTGGCGGGCAGTTGGCCGCTGGTGGACGCGCGGGGGCGGTGGCGGCAGGGCGAGATCACGCTGCCCTGGTCGGCGCTCGCACCGTAGCCGCCGGAGCCGCCGCGGGCTCGGTGCGGGCGGGAGCTGGTGAGCGACCCGACGCATTCACTCGAACGAGTTATCGAATATCTCTGGCGTGTTGACGCCTCGTCACGCCACCATGGACGCGACCGGGCGACGACACCACACGCCGCCCGGTACGCACCCTGTCCGGCCCCGCCGGTCAGCCGTCCCGCCTGTCAGCCATCCCGCCCGAGCAGCTCCCGTCGGGCCCGCTCGAACACCCCGTACATCTCCGCCCCGAACAGCACGAACCGCACCTCCACCGGCTCCGCACCCGCCTCCGCGCCACCGCCGTCCAGCACCCGGGCGACGGTGCCCAGCGCGATCCGGGCCGCGTCCGCCGGCGGCCAGCCGTAGATCCCGGCAGACACGGCCGGGAAGGCCACCGTGCGCGCGCCCAGCTCCATCGCGACGCGCAGCGACTCGCGATAGCAGGAGGCCAACAGCTCCGCCCGCTCCTCGTACTCCTCCTCCCGGTACACCGGCCCGACGGTGTGCACCACCCACCGGGCCGGCAGCCGTCCGGCCGTCGTCGCCACCGCGTGCCCGGTGGGCAGCCCCTTGCCCCAGTGCGAGGCGCGCAGTCGACGACACTCCTCCAGGACCTGCGGCCCGCCCTTGCGGTGGATCGCGCCGTCCACCCCGCCACCCCCCAGGAGGGACGAGTTCGCGGCGTTCACCACCGCGTCCACCTGCTGTTCCGTGATGTCACCCTCGACCAGGGTGATCCGTGTCACCACCGCCTGCCCCCTTCTCCTCCCCGCGCGGCCGCGGCCGCGACGGGCATCCGTCGTCATCCGAGTCCGATCACCACACCGCCACCGGCGTGGCAATAACCACAACGGCGCCGGTCGGCCAGAGAAATCCCCGGAGATCACGTTATGGTCGCGAGAAGTTCCCCGACGCACGGTGCCAGGCGGGCACTGCGGACGGACGTCGACCGTTACGCAGTCGGGGAAAGGGAGGAACCACCGATGCCCGCAACGGGAGACGGGCGGGCACCTGGTGCCGCGGACCTGCCGGGCGCCCACGGCGCCCCCGTCGGCCATGCCCGCAACCGCCCGGTCACGACCGGCCCCGCGACGGCGGCTCCCCCGATACCCCACCCCCGTTCGCAGGCGGTGCGCGCCGCACACGCCGTCCACCCGTCGCACGTCTCCGAGGTCCCGCCGGGGCCCGGCCCCGACAACTCCGCCGACGGCGGGGCGCCGCTGCGGCTGCTGGTCATCGAGGACGACGCCTCGGACGCCCAGCTGATCAAGGCGGCGGTGGCCGACAGCGGCACCTCGATCGAGATCCACTGGGCCCGCGGCCTCGACCAGGCCACCGCCCTGCTGGCCCAGAGCGCCCTCTCGGCCCGGCGCGGACGCTCCCGCGGCCCCGAGTTCGGCTGCGTGCTGCTCGACCTCGCCGCGCCCGCCGACCTGCCGCACCCCTCCGACTCCTCCGACGGGCTGGAGGGCCTGCACGAGCTGCTCCGCCGCGCCCCGCACATCCCCGTGGTGGTGCTCACCGACGCCGCCGGGGCCGAACTCGGCGCGGCCGCCGTCGCCGCCGGCGCCCAGGACTTCCTGATCAAGCACGAGACGGACGGGCCGCTGCTGGCCCGCGCGCTGCGCTACGCCGTCGAGCGCAAACGCGCCGACGAGTCCCAGCGCCGCCTGGTCGAGGCCGAGCTGCGCGGCCAGGAGAACGCCCGTCTCCAGCGCCACCTGCTGCCCACGCCGCTGCTGGACGGCGCCGGGCTCTCCTTCACCCGCCGCTACCGACCCGGCCGCCGCCGCGCCCTGCTCGGCGGCGACTTCTACGACGCCGTGCGCACCGACGACGGCACCGTCCACGTCGTGATCGGCGACGTCTGCGGCCACGGCCCGGACGAGGCCGCACTCGGCGTCGCGCTGCGGATAGCGTGGCGCACCCTGGTCTTCGCGGGCCTCACCGGCGAGGCGCTGCTCACCACCCTCCAGCACGTCCTGGAGCACGAGCGGCGCAGCGACGAGATCTTCGCGACGCTCTGCATGCTCGTCATCGGGCCCGGTGGCACCGCCAGCGACCTCGACTCGCTGGCCACCGGCGAACGGGCCCGGCTCTACCTCGCCGGGCACCCGGCCCCGCTGCTGCTCGGCCGCGACCACGAGCCGGTCACCCTGCCCGCCGACCTCGCCGGGCCCGCGCTCGGCCTGCTGCCCTGCCACGACGGGGAGGCCGCCTGGCCCGCCCACGAGGTCGAACTCCAGCCCGGCTGGCGGCTGTTGCTCTACACCGACGGCCTGATCGAAGGGCGGGTCGGGGCCGGTTCCCGGCGTCTGGGCCAGGACGGGCTCGCCGGGCTGATCGGCGACCACCAGGCCGCCGGGCTGACCCGGGGGCGACTGGTGGACAGCGCCATCGCCGAGGTCGAGGAGCTGAACGGCGGCGCGCTGACCGACGACGTCGCGGTGCTGCTGCTGGAGCGCAACCCGGTGCAGCTGATCCTCGGCTGACGGACCGGCAGGCGAGGCCCGGAAGGCGAACAACGCGACGGCCCGGGCGGGGAGTTCACCCGCCCGGGCCGTCGCCGTCGTCCGCTGCCGGACCTACCAGGGACCGTACGGGCCGGTGTTGCTCCGGCCGCCCCGGCCACCGCCCCCGGTCAGGGCCCTGATCGCGGGGCGGACGTCCACCACGTAGACGATCGAGGCGACCAGGCCGGCCAGGGTGCCGATGCCGGTGAAGAAGTTCACCCCGAACAGGAAGTCCCAGCCGAAGGAGATCGCGAGGATCGCGACCCAGAACCCCTTGGTCTTCTTGTCCGCCGCCCGGTAGGCGTCCTCCCGGCGGGTGGCCGCGTCGACCAGGGCGAACAACTTGTAGGCCAGGATGGCGATCGTCGCCCACCAGATCGGGTTCAGGTAGGAAAAGGCCAGAATCTGGAGCACTCCGACCATCGCGATCTCCTCTGTCTCTCGATTCCCGCGCTTCGACCGCCGCCCATCCTGGCACGGCGGCCGTCCGCACCGGTGTCAACGTTCCATGGTCACCGGATGTGCCCTCCCCGGAGGGCCTCCGCTCACTCCGCGGTCACTCCGCGGCGGCGGAGCCGGACTTCCGGGCCCGGGCGGATTTCTTCGGCGCGGGCGCGGCGACACCGTCGGCCGGCTCGACCGCGACGGGCTCGGCCTCGACGGGCTCGGACCCGGCCGGCTGCTCCGTCAGTTCGACGGTCTCGACGGTCCCGGCCGCCTCGGCCGGGGTGGCGGGGCGGGCCTTCTCCACCACGACCTTGCCGCGCTCGGCCAGTTCGTCGTACGTCTCCTTGGCCTTCACCGCCAGCTCGACCGCGCGGCCGACCTGCTGCAGCGCGAAGCCCTGGGCCCGCTCCTGCAGGACCTTGAGGTCGGTGGGCAGGGCGGTGACGGCCTCGCCGACCTTGGCCGGTGCGCCGGCCAGCAGCGACTGCGCCTCCTGGAGCCTGGCGGTGGCCTTCTCCTGCGTGCCCTTGCGGTCCGCCGCCAGCGCCTCGACCTTGCCCGGCACCTCGCGCAGCTTCTCGTACGCGAGGTCCCCGGCGCCGGCCAGGGCGTACAGCGGGGTCGGGTCGCTGAGGGTCTTCTTGATCTCGTCGGTGATCGGCATGGTTACCGGTCCTCCCGGTGGGTGTTCTGGGTGGCTGAGCCGTCGGTCGTCGCACCGGGGGCCGGAGCGGCGTTCTCCTTGAGGAAGGCGTCGTAGACCGCGAGCAGCGCCTGCTTCTGCTGCTCGTTGATCAGCGGATCGGCCAGGATCGAGGCCCGCAGTTCCAGGCCCTCGTCCCGCCGCTCCTCCAGGATCCCGGCCTGGACGTACAGCGTCTCCGCCGAGATCCGCAGCGCCTTGGCGATCTGCTGGAGGATCTCCGCGCTCGGCTTGCGCAGCCCGCGCTCGATCTGGCTGAGGTACGGGTTGGACACGCCGGCGGCCTCCGCCAGCTGCCGCAGGGAGTACTGCGCGCTGCGTCGCTGCTCGCGGATGTACTCGCCGAGCGAGCCGACGTTGAGGGAGGCCATGCGGACAGCCTGCAACACCCTGCTTGCAAATGCAAGCAGGGTGCTAGCGGGAGCAAACGTGTCGGACCGGTGGGCCCGGTCAGGCCAGGTGGGCGAGCAGCAACTCGGTGAGCCGTTCGGGGGTGCGCAGCGGGAGGTAGTGGTCGGCGGCCGGGACGAGGTGGCCCCGGGCGCCGGGGATGCCGGCCGCCAGCCGCTGCGCGATCGCCGCGATCTCCGGGTGGTCCCGGTCGCCGTGGACGACCAGGGCTGGGGCGGCGACCTCGCCCAGGCGCGGTTCGGCGGACCGCGCGGGGGCTCCGCCCAGGAAGTGCTCACTGACGATGCGGCGGGCGGCGTTCTCCTCGACCATCGCCGCGATCAGCTCGCCGCCGGGCGCCGCCCGGCCCATGCCGGCCCAGACGGACAGCTCCAGACCGGCCAGTGCCGCCCCGTCGCCCCGGCGGCGGGCCTCGGCGTAAGCGGTGGTCTCCGGGGACGGCGGCCAGTCGTGGCCGCTGACCGAGGCGCCGACCAGGCCGAGGGCGGCCACCCGGTCGGGATGGGCGAGGGCGAAGTCCAGCGCGGTCTCCCCGCCCATGCTCAGGCCGACCAGCGCGGCCCGCGCCAGGCCGAAGTGGTCCAGCACCGCGCGCAGGTCCTCGACGTCGTCGAACGGCCGCTCCGGTGCGGCGGAGCGGCCCAGGCCCCGGGCGTCGTAGCGGATCACGTCGTGATGGCGGGCGAGTTCCGGGAGGACGGCGTCCCACAGCCGGGAGTCCATGCCGGCGCCGTGCAGCAGCACCACCGGGCTGCCGGAGCCGGCGCGCTCGGCCCACAACCGGCCTCCGCCGGGGGCGGGGACGTGGACCTCGGACAGGGGACGACCGGCGGACTGGCTCATGCGGCGATCCTCCCAGAGCCCCCGCCGGACGGGCCGGTCAGGCGGGTTCGGGAAGGCGGACGGGCATCAGGACGGAGAAGGTGCCCGTCCCGCCCGGGGTGCGGATGGCCAGCGGGGCGATCGGGCCGCCGAGTTCGAGGACGAGCTGCTCGGGCCGTCCGGCGGCGAGCGCGTCGAGGAGGAAGTCCCGGTTGACGGCCAGTCGGACGTCCTCGGGGGCCGGGTCGGCGGCGACGGCCAGCCGGCCGTCCCCGGTCAGGGTGAGGACGGTGACCTCGCAGTCGGCGCCGTGCGGGCCGGAGGGCAGGGTGCGGGTGGCGCCGGTCTCGACGGCGGCGCGCAGTTCGGCGGCGGGGACGGTGATCCGGTGTTCCGGTTCGAGCCTGGAGAGGGCTCGGTGGTCGGGGTAGTCGTGGTCCAGGGCGGCGCCCTCGACCCGGTGTCCGCCCGCTTCGGCGCGGACCAGGCCGCCGCCGAGGGTGAGCGCGACCTCGTCGGCCCCGGTGCCGAGCAGGGCGCGCAGCGCGTCCACCAGCGGGGTCGGGACGATCGTGCCGGCCACTGGCGCCTCCGGCACGTCACCGGAGGCGGGCACCTCGGCGAAGGCCATCCGGTAGCGGTCGGTGGCCACCAGGCGCAGCAGCGGACCGTCCGGCTCGAACAGCACCCCGGCGAGGAAGGGCAGTTCCGGGTCCTCGCAGACCGCGAAGCGGACCGCGTCCAGCGCGGCGGCCAGGCCGCAGGCGGGGACGGTGACGCGCGGGGCGGTGCGTCGGGGGTCGGCGGGCTCGGTGGTCATCGGCTGCTCCCTCTGGTCGATCATCGCGCGGATCAGGGAGAGCTCGCGGCGGGCGTCGACGAGGCCGTCCTCCAGTCGCCGCAGGTGCGCGTCGAGCACCCGGGAGGCCGCGTCGCCGCCGGGGGCGGCGCCGAGTACGGCGCGGATGCCGGTCAGCGGCAGGCCGACCCGGCGCAGCCTGGCCAGCAGCCGGGCGTCGGCGAGCTGACCGGGCCGGTACCAGCGGTAGCCGGTCTGCGGGTCGACCCAGGCGGGGGTGAGCACCTCGGCGCCGTCGTAGTAGCGCAGGGTGCCGACGCCGAGGCCGCTGGCGCGGGCCAGCTCGCCGATGCTGTGCAGCTCGCTCTCCATGCCGGTCACCCTGGGGGCTCGACCTGGTCGAGGGTCAAGCCCGCCCGGCGGCGCCGGGGGCGGCCAGGTGGGTGAGCTTGTGCGGGTTGCGGACGGCGCGGATCGCGGAGACCAGGAGCGTGCCGTCGGTCCCCGCGACGAAGTCGAGCACCGAGACGGAGTCGACCGCCCCGTCCACGGTGACCAGCAGGCCGGGCTCACCGTTGACCAGGACCGGGTGGACGGCCGCGTCCTCGCCCAGCTGCCGGAGCACGCCGAGGACGAAGCGGGCCACGTTCTCGGCGCCGGTGACCGGCCGCAGCGCCGCCCGGATCACCCCGCCGCCGTCGCTCCAGGTGGTCACGTCGGGGGCGAGCAGTTCGAGCATCCGGCCGATGTCGCCGCCGACGCAGGCCGCCAGGAACTCGTCGGTGGCGCGGCGGCGCAGCTCGGGCGGGGCGTCGAAGCGTGGCCGGCCGGCGCGGACGTGCGCCCGGGCCCGGCTGCCGACCTGGCGGCAGGCGCTCTCGGTGCGGTCCAGGGCCTCGGCGATCTCCCGGTAGGAGAAAC
Organism: Kitasatospora sp. NPDC048545; assembly: GCF_040651155.1. Classification (NCBI taxonomy): domain Bacteria; kingdom Bacillati; phylum Actinomycetota; class Actinomycetes; order Kitasatosporales; family Streptomycetaceae; genus Kitasatospora; species Kitasatospora sp. NPDC048545. Next base: position 90,981 of record NZ_JBEZIQ010000005.1, on the reverse strand, counting down.
CGAATGCCTCCTTGAGGACGAACACCGCCCGCTCCAGCGGGGACAGGCTCTCCAACACCACCAGCAGGGCGAGCGAGACGGTCTCGGCCCGTTCGACGCCGTCGGCCGCGTCCGGCCCGGTGACCAGTGGCTCGGGCAGCCACGGGCCGACGTAGGCCTCGCGACGGACGGCGGCCGAGTCCAGCCGGTTGAGCGCGAGGTTGGTGACCGTCCGGGCCAGGAAGCCGCCGGGGGCGGCGACCGGGCCGGTGGCTCCGCTCCAGCGCAGCCAGGTGTCCTGGACCAGGTCCTCGGCGTCGGCGACGCTGCCGAGCATCCGGTAGGCGATGCCGAAGACCATCCGCCGGTGCCGCTCGAAGTCGGCCAGCCGGGTGTCGGCGGGGCCTTCGCCGGTCGGCGGGGTGTCGTGGATGTCGGTCACCCCCGGGACGTTACCGCACGGTAGCGGCGGTCCTCAGTCCCGGAGGACGTCGTACGCGGGGGCGAGCAGGGCGGCGAGGTCGCGGCCGTGGACGGTGATGCCGGAGCGGCCGAGGCGGCGCAGCGAGGGCTCGTCAGACTGCTCCTCGGGCGGGGCGGGGCGCAGGGTGAAGTCCCCGCGCCAGTAGGCGGCGACGTTGACCACGGGGTTCGACTGCTCGGTCACGCGTCCTCCTCCGCCACGGCGTCCTCCCGGGTGAGGGCGACCAGTTCGCGCAGCGCCTCGCCCGGCAGGTCGGTGAGCCAGTGCTCCCCCTCCCCCACCACCGTCTCCGCCAACGAGCGCTTGGCCGCGAGGAGTTCGTCGATCCGCTCCTCGACGGTGCCGACGCAGACCAGTCGGCGGACCTGGACGTCCCGGCGCTGGCCGATCCGGAAGGCGCGGTCGGTGGCCTGCTCCTCGACCGCCGGGTTCCACCAACGGTCCAGGTGGATCACCTGGTTGGCGGCGGTCAGGTTGAGACCGGTGCCGCCGGCCCGCAGCGAGAGCAGGAACACCCCCGGCCCGTCCGGGGACTGGAAGCGCTCCACCAGCTCCTCCCGGCGCGCCCGGGACAGGCCGCCGTGCAGGTAGAGCACCTCCGCGCCGAGCCGGCGCTCCAGGTACGGGCGGAGCATCGCGCCGAACTCGGCGTACTGGGTGAAGACCAGCGTGCGGTCCCCCTCGGCCAGCGCCTCCTCCAACAGCTCGGCCAGCCGGGCGACCTTGCCCGAGCGCTCGCCCACCACCGAACCGTCGTGCAGCAGTTGGGCCGGGTGGTTGCAGACCTGCTTGAGCTTGCCGATCGCGGCCAGCACCGTGCCGCGCCGTTCCACGCCCCGGACCCCCTCGACCCGGCGCAGCAGGTCGGCGACCACGGCCTGGTAGAGGCCGGCCTGTTCGGCGGTGAGGTTGCACCAGACGGTCATCTCCTGCTTCGCCGGCAGCTCGGCCGCCACCGCCGGGTCGGACTTGAGCCGGCGCAGCACGAACGGGGCGGTTCGGCGCCGGAGTTCGGCGGTGCGCTCGGGGCTGCGGTGCAGTTCGACCGGGATCGCGTAGCGCTCCTTGAAGCGCTCGGCCGGGCCCAGCAGACCGGGGTTGGCGAAGTCCAGCACGGCGTGCAGCTCGGAGAGCCGGTTCTCGACCGGGGTGCCGGTGAGCGCGATCCGGTGGCGGGCGGCGGGCAGGGCGCGGATCGCCCGGGACTGCGCGGTGCCGGTGTTCTTGATGTGCTGGGCCTCGTCGGCGACCACCCGGCGCCAGCGGATCGCGCGCAGGGCGGCGAGGTCGCGCTGGACCAACCCGTAGGTGGTGATGACCAGGTCCGCTCCCCGGACGGCTTCGGCGAGCCGGTCGGCTCCCAGGCGGCCGGCGCCGTGATGGACGTACCGCCGCAGGGCGGGGGCGAAGCGTTCGGCCTCGCGCTGCCAGTTGCCGACCAGGGACATCGGGCAGACCAGCAGGGTGGGGCCGGTGCCGGCCTCCGGCCGTTCCGGCTGCTCGGGCTGCTCCGACTGGTCCGGCCGCTCTGACTGGTCTGGCCGGTCGGGCCGCTCCGACCGCTCGGACCGCTGCTCGGCCTTCTCGACGGCCAGCAGGGCGAGGGTCTGGACGGTCTTGCCGAGGCCCATGTCGTCGGCCAGGACGGCGCCCAGGCCGAGTCCGGACATCGTCCGCAGCCAGGCCAGCCCGCGCTCCTGGTACGGGCGCAGCACCGCCCGGAAGTCCGGCGGCAGCACCGGTGCGGGAGCGGCGTCGGCGTGCCCGGCGAGCAGGTCGCCGAGCGGGCCGTCCGCGTGGACGGACGTGACCGGCAGCCCGGCGACCGTGGCCTGCGGGTCGAAGGCGAGCCGCAGCAGGTCGGCGGCGGCCGACACGCCGTCGCGGCGGTCGGCGAGGAACGCGAGCGCCGCGGCGATCTGCGCCGGGTCGGCCTCCAGCCAGGTGCCGCGCACCCTGACCAGGCCCTCCTTGGCGGCGGCCAGGTCGGCCAGTTCCCGCTCGGTGAGCGGAGCGCCGTCCGGGCCGAGCGCGGCCTGCCAGCGGAAGGCGACCACGGTGTCCCGGTCCACCTGGCTGCCCACCGCGAGCGAGCCGGGGGCCGGCGGGGTGGTGGCGCGCAGGGCGAGGCCGAGCCTGGGGCGGCGGCGCCACCAGGCGGGCAGCAGCACGCCGAAACCGCCCTCGGCGAGCGCCGGTGCGGCGGTGCGCAGGAAGTCCAGCGCTCCGGCCCGGTCCAGCGGCAGGGCGGATGGGCGGGCGCGGTGGCGTAGCCCGTCCAGGGCGGGCCAGCGGTGGGCCGCGCGGGCGAGTTCGGCGGCCAGGACGTCGGCCGGGTCGGCGCTCTTGCGGGCGAGGGCGGCGTGCGCGGCGCCACCCTCGTGCAGGTCGGCCGCGCGGATCAGCAGGGAAGGCTCCGTCACGGCCTGGAGCAGGAACTCCAGCTGCCAGGCGTCGTCGGAGGGCCGGCCCTCGGGGTCGTCGGCGTCGGGGCCGAGCGGTTCGACCAGGCGGAAGCAGAGGCGAAGCGCGGGGTCGGTGGGTTCGGCCGCGGCGTACCAGGCGGCGATCCGGCGGCGCAGCTCGGCGAAGCCGTCGGGCGGGACGCCGTCGAGCCGGCCGTCGGGGGTGGTGAGCGCGTGCAGCCAGTGCTCGGCGACGGCCTCCCCCGGCGCGGGGAAGGCGGTGTCGGCCAGGGCGGCGCGGGCTTCGGCGTCCACCAGCGCGCCCAGGGCGGCCTCCAGCAGCGCCTCCCCGGTGCCTGCGCCGTGCGGCCACTCCCCCAGCAGGACGGGCGGGCAGCCCGCCGCCAGTGCGGCGGCCTCGCGGCGGGCGGACGGCGTCGGGTCCGGCTGCCAGCGGGCCTGCGGGCGGCCGTCGGCCAGGGCGGGCAGCGGCAGCACGCGGCCCCGGCCGACCGTCCGCCAGGCGAGGTCGTGCACCCCGGTGAGCCAGCGCAGCGAGGGGCCGTGGACGACCTCGACCCGGCCGGTGCCGGGCAGGTCGGTGCTGGTGACGGCCCAGTGCGGGTCGAAGACCTCGCCGAGCAGCTGGGCGGCGGCCCCGGCGTCGAAGAGCAGGGCCGGCACCCGCCAGGGGGTGAGCACCGCGCCGCCGCGCGGCGGGGTGACCGGCAGGTCGGGGGAGGGTGCGGGGACGGTGCCGACGGTGGGCAGCAGGAGGGTGGCCCAGCGCTCGGGGGCCTGGCCGGCGAGCCAGCCGAGGCCCGGGCCGATGCCGCCGAGGACGGCGGCCAGTGCGTCGGCGGGGCAGGCGTACGGGTGGGCGTGCGGGGCGGGCCGGTCGGGTTGCGGTTCGGTGGCGCCGGGGTGGGCGCGGGCGTCCTCGGCCCAGAGCGCCAGCTGCCCGTCCGTCCGCCAGAGCGCGTGCAGGACGAACATCGGGGGCCTTCCGGGCGGGTGGATCCGGTCCTTCGCAGCCTAGCGGGGAGGGCCGACAGGGTCGGTCCGCTGGGCCGTCCGGGGGAAGCTCCACGGTTGTGGTTGAAAGTTGAACGAAGCTGCCCTACGCTGGAGCCAACAAGTTGAAGCCTAAACAAATGGCTTCGGACCCGAGGAGGAGCCATGGGCCTTTTCAACCGCACCAAGACCACCGTCCCCGCCACCACCACCGTCCAGGCCCCGGCCGGTCCGGACCTCGCCCACCTCACCGGCGACTGGGCGATCGACACCACGCACAGCGAGATCGGCTTCTCGGTGCGCCACGCCATGGTGACCAACGTCAAGGGCCGCTTCACCGAGTACGACGGCAAGCTGCACCTCGACGGCAGCACCCCGCACAACTCCTCGGCCGACCTGGTGATCAAGGTCGCCAGCATCGACACCAACCAGGCCCAGCGCGACGAGCACCTGCGCACCGGCGACTTCTTCGCCGCGGAGACCTTCCCGGAGATCCGCTTCCGCAGCACCTCCACCGAGCAGCTCGACGACGACACCTACCGGATGACCGGCGAACTCACCATCAAGGACACCACCCGCCCGGTGGTCCTGGACCTGGAGTACACCGGCAGCGCCACCGACGCCTACGGCGCCGAGCGGGTCGGCTTCGAGGGCAGGACGGTCGTAGACCGCACCGCCTTCGGCCTGACCTACAACGCCGCCCTGGAGACCGGCGGCGTCCTGATCGGCGAGAAGGTCAAGCTCAGCTTCGACATCTCCGCCGTCAAGGCGGCTTGACCCCGGACGGTCCGACCGCGCCCCCAGGAGCCCCGCCCCTGCCCCTCCCCCCGGGGGCAGGGGCGGCGTCGTCCACCGCCACCGGTTCCGGGCCCGCCCCGGCTTCCCGGTCCCTGGCGGGCTCCCGTTCCGGGCCCGGGCTCCCGTTCCCGCCGCGGAACCCCCGCCCCGGCCGCGTGCCGTGCTACCCGGCCGGGAGCAGCGCCGCGTCCGCGTCCGGCAGCCAGCTGCCGGACGGACGGCGCAGCCAGCCCTCGGCCGCCCCCAGCCCGGCCGCCGCCGCGGCCAGTGCGTCCAGCCCCGGATGGCGCTCGCCGGGCCGGTGCACCAGGCTGACCAGACTCAGCGGCACCGGGTCGACCAGCGGCACGTTCACCGTCCCCGGGATCCTCGGCCCGCCGACCGTGGTCAGCATCGGGTCACCGTGCCGGGCGAGGTAGCGGGCGGTCTCGTCCACACCCACCGGCGGCACGTACGGGTCCGCCGCCGTGAGGCCGTGCTCGCGCAGCAGCCGGACGCCGAGGTCGGCCCACTCCGTGGTGGCCGAATTGCCCGCGCAGACGTCGACGGGGTGCCCGGCCAGGTCCGCGGGGCTCAGCGCCGCCCGGCCCGCCAGCGGGTGGGTGTCCGCCATCATCACCGAGATCCGCTCCAACCGGACCGGCAGCTGGACGAGTCGGCCGCGCACCGGGGCGGGGAGCCCGGCGAAGCGGCCGAACGAGGCGTCCAGCCGGTGGGCCAGCAGTTCGGCGGCGGCCGCAGCCAGGCCACCGTGGAAGCGGGCCAGCAGTTCGCCCTCGGGCCAGGCGGCGCGGGCCCGTTCGAGCACCCGGTCGGCGGTGAGGTCCGGCCCGGTGACGTCGCTGTTGAGGTCGAGCAGCAGCGGCCGGGCCACGGCTCCGGCGCCGGCCTCGGCGAGGATCTCGTCCTGCAGGGCGAGGAGCCGGCGGACCTTGGGCAGCAGCCGCTGTCCGGCCGGGGTGAGCTCGACGCTACGGGTGGTGCGGGTGAAGAGCGCGCCGCCGAGCAGCCCCTCCAGGGCCCGGACGTCCCGGCTCAGCGCCTGCTGGGCGATGTGCAGCCGCTCGGCGGCCCGGCCGAAGTGCAGGGTCTCGGCGGTCGCGACGAAGCCGCGGAGCAGGCGGGGGTGCAGGTCACGGGGCATGCGCGGCAGATTAACAACAGTGTGTTGTCAGTGCGTCGGAACAGGTGTTGGACGGCGGCCCGCCACCGCCGCGAGGCTGTGGGCATCCCCCCTCTTCCCGTTCAGGAGCCCGATTGCCCCCGCGCGCCTTCCCCACCTCCTACCGGCGGCTGTTCGCGGCCCCCGGCACCGCCGCCTTCACGCTGGCCGGGCTGCTCGGCCGGCTCGCGCTGTCGATGACCGGCGTCTCGCTGGTGGTGCTGCTCTCCGAGCGGCGGGGCTCGTACGGCCTGGCCGGAACGGTCTCGGCGGCCGGGCTGGTCACCGGCGCGATCGGGATGCCGCTGATCGGCCGCCTGGTGGACCGGTACGGGCAGGCGCGGGTGACGGTGCCGGCCACGCTGTACAACGCCGTCCCGCTCACCGGCCTGCTGCTCTGCGTCCGGTTCGGCGCGCCGGACTGGACGCTGTACCTCTGCTCCGCGGCCTGCGCCGCATCCCCCAACCTCGGCGGCATGGCCCGCTCCCGCTGGGCGCACCTGTACCGGGACGACCCGGCCGCCCGGCACCTGGCCAACTCCTTCGAGCAGGCACTGGACGAACTCTGCTTCATGGCCGGGCCGGTGCTCGCCATGCTGCTCTGCACCACGCTCGCCCCGGAGGCCGGGCTGATCACCGCCGGCACGCTGGGCACCACCGGCGCCCTGCTGTTCGCCGCCCAGCGGCGCACCGAACCGCCGCTGCCCCCCGCCCCGGCGCCGGGGCCCGGGGCGGCCGGCCCGCGGCACGGCTCCCCGCTGCGAGTGCCCGGACTGCGGGTGCTCGTGCTGACCTTCCTGGCGACCGGCATGGTCTTCGGCGCGACCGAGATCACCACCGTGGCGTACGCCGACGCGCTCGGACACAAGGCGGCGGCGGGCGCGCTGCTGGGCCTGGTCGCGGCCGGATCCTGCCTGGCGGGGCTGCTGTTCGGACTGCTGACGCCGCGCCGGGCGCCCGGTGTCCGCTTCCTGACCGGGGCGGCGGCGATGGCCGGGGTACTGCTGCTGCCGCTCGCCGCCTGGCTGGGCGGGGCCGGGCTCGGGGTGCTCGGGGTGGTGCTGTTCACCGCCGGCACGGCCACCGCGCCGACCATGGTCACCGGGATGACGCTGGTCCAGGACCTCTTGCCGCAGCGGCAGTTCAACGAGGGCATGGCGATGGCGGTGTCCGGAATCGTGGTCGGCATCTCGGCCGGCGCGGCGCTCGCCGGGACGGTCGCCGAGCACGCCGCCCCCGGGACCGGCTACGCCCTGCCCGCCTCGGCGGCCGCCGTCGCGCTGCTGATCGCGCTGGCCGGGCGGCGACACCTGCGGGCGGGCGGGTCGTCGGGGCCGGCGCCGGGGTCGGGGTCAGGTTCAGCGCCCGTGCCGGGATCGGTGAACTTCCCGGCGCCGCGCGGCGCTTGCGGCGCAGCGGCGGAAAATTCCGAGCGGGCTGTCAGTGCCTCCGTCTAACGTCGGGTCATGGCAGAAATCACCTACGTCCGAGGCGATGCCACCGCGCCCGTCGGCAAGGGCGTGAAGGTGATCGCGCACGTCTGCAACGACCTCGGCGGCTGGGGCAAGGGCTTCGTGCTCGCACTCTCCAGACGCTGGCCCGAGCCCGAGGCCGCGTTCCGACGCTGGCACCGGGAACGGGCGAAGAACGACTTCGGCCTCGGCGCCCTGCAAGTGGTGCGGGTCGCGCCGTACGTCTGGGTGGCCAACCTGGTCGGCCAGCGCGGCATCCAAACCGGGCGCTCCACCGGGGTGCCGGTGCGGTACGAGGCGATCGACGCCGGGCTGGCCGCGCTGGGTGACCGCGCGCTCGAACTCGGCGCCTCCGTCCACATGCCGCGGATCGGCTGCGGCCTGGCGGGCGGGCGCTGGGAGAAGGTCGAGCCGCTGGTCACCGCCCGCCTGACGGCGCGCGGTGTGCCGGTGACCGTCTACGACTTCGACTGATCCACCCGTCCACCTCCACCCGGGCCCGTCCGCACCCGGTCCGACTCCGACCAGGAGTGGTTCCGGACCGGAGTGACTCCGGCTCGGAACCACCTCCGACCCCTACGACGCCTGCCGGCCCGGCCAGGCGTACACGTACTCGGGCAGCACGAACCCGCCCGGGAAGACGCCCTCCTGCGCCCGGACCCGCACGGCGCCCTCGCGTTCGTAGAAGGCGACCGCGCGGGTGTTGTCGCGCAGCACCTCCAGGAAGAGTTCCGCCCCGGGGTGCCGCTCGGCGACGAAGGCACGGGCCGCGGCCACCAGTGCGCGGCCGATGCCGCCGCCGGTCAGGCCGGGGCGCACGTGCAGGTTGTCGATCAGCACCCGACCGTCGGGCTGCGGGACGAGGTAGACGAACCCGTCCAACTCCTCGCCCCGTTCGGCGACCAACAGTTCGGGCGTGTTCTCCGGCCCGCCGTAATCCGCGTCCAGGCGCAGCTCCCACAGCTCGCGTCGCTGGGCGGCCATCCCGTCACCGAGCGCCTCCTCCGGGACGATCCCCCGGTAGGCGGTGCGCCAGCTGTGGGCGTGGAGTTCGGCGACGGCCCCGGAGTCCCGGGGGCCACCGCGCCGGATGACGACCTGGCCTGAACTGATCATGCGACCAGCCTCCCACAGAGATGGAGTTGAACATGTTCAACCGAAACGTCTACAGTTCTGCCAAGATTTTGAACGTGTTCGAATCACAGGGGGTGGTGTGCGTGGCACCGGGTGTGGAGGGGACATCCGGTGCCACGAACACCGACACCGGGTGGAACCTCGTCTCCGGCTAGGCTCGTTCCCGTGGACGACCTGGCAGCGACGAACCGAACGGACGGCAAGAACGGTACGGCCGAGGACCCGGCCGCACCCGGCGCGGAGGCCGGGCCCCTGCCCGGCGGCCGGGCGCAGCCGAAGACCGACAAGAGTGAGGCGACTCGAGCCCTGATCCTGGAGACGGCCATGCGGCTGTTCCAGGAGCGCGGCTACGAGAAGACCACCATGCGCGCCATCGCCACCGAGGCGGGCGTCTCGGTCGGCAATGCTTACTACTATTTTGCGGCGAAGGAATTCCTGATCCAGGGGTTCTACGACCGAATGACCTACGACCATGCGGCGGACGCCAGGACCCGCATGGCCGGCACCCGGGACTTCTCGGAGCGGCTGCAGATCGCACTGGAGTCCTGGCTCGACACGGCCGCGCCGTACCACGAGTTCGCCGCGCAGTTCTTCCGGACGGCCGCCGACCCGACCAGCTCGCTGAGCCCGTTCTCCAACGAGTCGCACCCGGCGCGGGCAACCGCCGTGGAACTGTTCCGCGACGTGTTGCAGGGCTCGGAGCTGGCGCCGAAGCTGGACGCCGAGCTGGTCGAGCTGCTGCCCGACGTGCTCTGGCTGCACCTCATGGTCGTCGTCCTGTACTGGGTCTTCGACCGCACCGAGGACACCGAGCGGACGCGGGAATTCGTCCGCCGGTCCACCCCCATGGCGTCTCGGGTGATCAACCTGTCCCGCTACCGGGTGTTCCGGCCGATCGTCCGCGATGCCAAGGGGCTGATTCAGGACTTCATCCTGCCCACCATCGGGAAAACCGCCGTCAAGTAAGGCGGCTTGAACCAGGGAAGAGGTGGCCGGGCGCTCCCGAGGTCGGGAGCGCCCGGCCACGAAACGCCGGGGCGCTCGTCCCACCGACAGGCATCGGCATCAGCGCGGCACCGGGTTCTCCGGGGAACCGAGCCACACGGTGTGCCCGCCGGCCGCTCCCGGCCGCTCCGGCAGTCCTCGAAGGGCGGGCGGTCCGTGCGCTGTCGGCGCAGCCGCATGAATGCCGAGCAAGGTCCCACGCGGCCCACGGGGTGTGCCCTCGCCGATCGGGTTGCCGTCTCGTTGGACCCGGTCGGTTCAGAAGTTGTCCGGGTTCCAGGCCTGCAGCGGAGTGCGCAGCAGCAGGTCCGCGGCGGCGGCCGCACCCGGGCGCAGTTCGGTGACCAGTGCGGCCGCGGCCAGCCTGGAGGCCGTCTCCGCGCCGAGGTAGAGCGAGCCCAACTCCGAGGCGCCGAGGGCGAGGTCGGCGTCGTCCGTGCTGCGGGTGCAGCGGCCGGTGCCGTCCGCGGCGACCTCCAGCGCCCAACGGCCGGACGCGAAGCCGAGCTTGTCGTCCACCTCCAGCACCACCCGGCCTGGGGCACCGTAGGTCCGCGCGCCGAACGCGGCCTCGACGTCCAGCACCCGGAGCCAGGTGAAGTCGGAACTCTCCTCGTGCGGGGTGGCCGCGCGCCGGTCCTGGAGCAGCAGCGGCAGCGGGTCGTCCGGGGAGGCGTTGCCCATCGCGATCCTGGCCACCCAGTCGACGGACATCAGGAAACGCCAGAGCTCGACCGTGGTCGGCAGGTCGAGGGCGGTGAACTCCTGGACGGTGAGCGTGCAGTCGGGGTAGTCGCCGTCCCACTTGTCGTCGACCCGGTAGACCACCAGCCCGGTGACCGTCCCGTCGGCGTCCCGGTGGACGGCCGCGAACGGCTCCTTGAAGTCGAAGCCCGGCACCTGGACCTCACCGCTGGTGCGCTGCCACCACAGCTCGTCGCGGTCGATCGCGCCCGGCCGGGTGCGCCGCCAGCGCTCGTGCAGGCCCGGCCCGAGCTCGCGCAGCTCCGCCATGGTCACGAAGTCGATCCGTCCGCCGGGGACGCCCGGCAGTCCCTCGCGCAGGCCCCGGGCGCGGCGCAGATCGACGCGCCAGCCGGCGCCCCGGGTCGCCGGGCCGAACCCGAACCGGCCGTAGATGGTGTACTCGGCGGCGATCAGGATGGCGACCGACGTGCCGCGCTCGGCGGCGGCCGAGAGGTCCCGGCGCATCATCGTGCTGAGCAGGCCACGGCGGCGGTGGGTGGCGCTGACCGTGACGTGGGTGATGGCGTCGGCCGTGATGACGGCCCCGCCGGGGACGGTCAGCTCCGCGTCGTAGCTGCGGAAGGTGGCGATCTGACGGTCGCCGTCGAAGCCGGCCAGCAGCCGGCCCGGCTCCCACTGCCGACGGCGCACGTCCGCCGCGCTGCTCACGTGCGGACGCATGAATCCGAGGACCAGCGCGCGGTCCCAGGCCGCCACCTCGTCCTCGGAGATCGCCCGCACCCGGAGCCCGTCGACGGTGTGGACGGCCGTGTGATCGGTGCTGTTGCCCATGGGGCCACCGTACGGCGGCCCTCCGGCGACGGCACCCGATTTATTCCGTGCCCGACCCGACGTGCTCCCCGGGGACCACCACCCAGTGGTTGGTGTGCAGGACGCGGTCGGCGAAGTCCAGGTCCCGCTCGCCGAGCAGCCGGAAGCCGAGAGCCCGGCAGATCCCGTTGGACGGGCCGTTGGCGACCCCCGGGTTGGCGTGCACCGGGCCCCAGCGGCCGTCCGCGGCGGCGGCGTCCAGCACCCGGCGGACGGCCTCCTTGGCGAGCCCGCGGCCCTGGTACCCGGGCAGCACCATCCAGCCGATCTCGGAGACCGCCGCGCCGTCCTCCTCGTCCGACCAGAGCGTCACCGTGCCCGCGACCTCGCCGTCCTCGGCGCCGTCCGGGACGATCATCTTGATCCAACAGCGGTCCGCCGCCACCTCGACCAGGTCCTTGCGCAGCCGCTCCGCCACCCGTTCCCGGGGCAGCGGGCCGCCCAACTCGGCCATCATCAACGGGTCGCAGCGCATACGAACGTACGCCCCGTCGTCCTCCGCCCGCACATCGCGCAACAGCATGACGCCTCCTCAGCCGGTCCGGGCGGCCACGCTACCGCCGACCGCCGACATTGGCGCGGGGGCTCCCGTACTGCCATCCTCGTGGCGGTTCAGGTACGGACGACCTCCCGGGGGGAGCCATGGACGACGAATACCTCCGCAAGCTGAAGGAGTACGAGGGCCGGAGCACGACGGCGAAGGCGCTGGGCGGGCTGACGGTCCTCGGCTGGCTCTGGGCGGCCTGGCTGGTCCTCTCCCCGGTCGACGGGGACTGCGGCTCGCCGGCCTTCTACGAGCCGCTCGGCTTCCACCTTCAGGAGATCTGCGACTCGCAGGTCATCGGCCGGATCGGCGGAGCGGTCGCGGTCGCCCTCCTGACGCTCCCGCTCTGCGCCGCCTGGCTCTGGACCGGCACGGGGCTGCGCGCCTGCCGCGAGGAGCTCGGCGCCCTGCTCGACCGGTAGCCCGCGGACGGCCCGCCGGACGGCGGTGGGCGAGGGGCCCCGGATCGCGGCCGGGCGCTCCGACTGCGCCGACCGGAACGGACGGCCGTCCGCGGGGGCCTGGTCGCGACGCTGCTCGCCGCCGGCCGGCGGTGGAGCGCGGGGACGGCCCGGGGGCGGCGCCCGGAGCAGGAGCCGGCCGAGGCACGGCCCGGACCGCAGTCCGGGCTCACGGCCGGGCGTAGAAGTCCGGGGTGCCCATGATCCAGAGGCTGGCCTGCTTGATCGGCATGCCCGCGCGCGGGGCCTCGATCATCTGGTCGTCGCCGACGTAGAGCCCGACGTGGTGGATGTCGGCGGCGCGCCCGGTGTCCGTCCAGAACACCAGGTCCCCGGGGCGCAGCCGGCGGTAGTCGATCCGGGAGCTCTGGGCGTACTGGTCGGCGGCGAAGTGGTTGAGCTGCCGGCCACCCTCGCGCCACGCCATCATGGTCAGCCCCGAGCAGTCGTAGCCGTCCGGGCCCTCGCCGCCCCAGACGTAGGGCAGGCCGATCTTGGACTTGGCGAAGGCGACCGCGGCGGCCGCGCCCTCGGCGGACCACGGGCGTGACTCGGCCGGCACGGCGGGCGGTGCGGCGGGGGCCCTGGCCGCGGCTGCCGCGGCTTCGGCGGCCTCGGCCTCCCGGGCGGCCTGCTCGGCGGCGGCGCGGGCGGCGGCCTCGGCCTCGCGGGCGGCGATCGCCTCCAGGGCGTCGCGGCGCTCGCGCTCCAGCTCGACGGTGGTGTTCCGGGCGGCGGCCAGTTCGGTGAGCAGCAGCTCGCGGTGCCGGGTCGCGGCGGCGACCTCGCCCTGCTGGGCGGCCAGTCGCTGCTCGGCCCGCGTTCTGGCCGCGCCGACCTCGGCGGCGGCCTTCTCGGCGGCCCCGGTGGCGGTCCGGGCGGCGTCGGAGGCGCTGCGGGCGGCGGCGGCCGTGGCGGTGGCGGCGTCCAGGACCTGCCGGGTGCGTCCGCCGGCCTGGCGAACCGCGACGGCGCGGTCGCCCGCCTCGCGCGGGCCGTGGGCGCCGAGCAGCGCGTTGAAGGCGGACAGTTCGGCGCCCGCGCCCTGGCGGTAGGTCTCGGCGGCGAGCCGGGCCGCGTCCTCGGCGGCGGCCGACCGCTCGGCCTCGGCGGCGGCGGCGTGCTGCGCGGCGGCGCCCTCCTCGGTGCGGGCCCGGGTGAGGGCGAGCTGGGCGCCGTTGTAGGCCTCGACGGCCTGGTCGGCGCCGCGCCCGGCCCGGTCGAGCTCGGCCTTGGCGGCGGTCAGCGCGGCTTCCAGGGCCGCGGCGGTGGCGGTCTTCCCCGCGGCCTCGGCGCGGGCGCGGTCGATCTCCTCGGTGCTCGGGTAGGGCTCCTCGCCCCGGGCCCGGCCGGCCGCCGGGTCGCCGACGGCCGGGTCGCCGGTCGCCGGTGCGGCCTGGGCGGTGGGGAGGAGCCCGAACAGGGCGGTGAGCGACAGCAGGAGGGTCGGCAGGAACCTGCGCGCCATGCGGCATCCCTTCTCACGGGTCCGGAGGGGACGGCGGCGGACGGCGCGCGGCGGACGGCGCACGGCGGACGGCGCACGGGGGGCGAACGGCGCTCGGGCGGCGGCGGTGGCCGGGCGGAGGCGGTTGCCGGGCGGCCGGGAATCCGACGGATCATCCCATCACATGACAGAACGGTTATATGGCGCTCATGTTCTCAATTTCTGCGACCCCCGCACCCGCAAAGCGCTCCGCCGGTCGGGGGACTATCGGATGATCCGACCGGAGCCCGCCTCCGAAAGGGCATCCGCGGTGCACGAACTACCGGTGGATCCGGCGCGTGTGCGTCCGCAGCCGGGGGTGTCGCTCCGGCCGGCGCTCCAGCCCCGTCGGCCCGACGGCGTAGGTCCTGCTGCGCCCCGCCCGGACCGAGCGGCGGCGCTGCTGCGCCCGGTGGGAGCGGCCCGGTCCGGCCCCGACCCCGGCCCCGTACGCCGGGCCCTCCCCGGCCGGAGGCTTGGCCGCCGCCCCGGCGGCCGCCGCCGAGCGGCGGTCCGCCAGCCGGGCCTGACGGCGGGCCAGCGCCCGGGCGGCGTGCGCGTCGAGGTGGGCCGTGGCCCGGGCGGACATCCGCTCGGCGACCCGGTGCGCGGCGGGGTGGTTGACCGGCACCTTGTCGGGGGCGCCCGCGATCAGGTCGAAGAGCCAGGTGCGGGCCCGGTCCGCGCGCCGGTGCAACAGGCGCTCGCGCCGCAGCGCGCGCGCCCGGCGCCGGGGGCGCGTGGTGTACCGCCAGCGGGCCCAGGGACTGCTCGGACGGGCCAGCCGGATCGCGCCGATCCAGGACAGGCCGGGGACCATGATCCCGAGCAGGCCGGTCCACACCTTGCCCTTGAGCAGGGTGATCACCGAGGCGAGCGCGTTCACCGAGATCACCGTGATCAGACCCCACCGGGTGTCCTCGCCCGGCAGCGCGCCGAACGGCACGTACCCGATCAGCAGCAGGGCGGTGAACAGGATCCCGAAGATCACCGCGTCCACCGACTTGCGGCCCTGCTCCCCCCAGTACACGTCGTCCAGGTGCAGGATCAGCGCGAACTCGTCCAGCACCAGGCCGCAGCCGATGCCGAAGGCCAGCCCGAACCAGTTCATCCACGGCTGCCCGCCGTAGGTCGCGAACACCCCGATGCCGCCGAGCAGCAGGAAGCCCAGCCCGAACACCATGTGGTGGATGTGCAGGCCGCCGGGGGTCACGTTGCCCGGCCACCAGCGCACCTTCGCGCGGATCATCCGGACGCTGAACCGGATGAACACGAAGGACGTGATGAAGCCGACCAGCAGCAGGAACAGCGGTTGCTTGTGCGCGTTGACGATGTGTTCGCGGTAGCTGTCCAGCAGTGTGGTCATGCGCCTTACCTTCGTTCCTGGTCCTGCGTCCTGCCTGCCCTCACGTGACCCGGGGCCCGACGGGCCTCCGACCCGGGTCGACGCGCGGTCAGAACCCCCGGGTGCGCTTGGCCGCCCGGCGCGGCATCACCGGGTACAACGAGGGAAGCTCGGCGCCGACCGGCGGTTTCAGGAACAACCGGGCTATCTCGCCGCCGAGGTTCACCCCGACCGCCAGCGCCATCGCGATCGCCGCCGCCCGGAACACCGACACCAGACCGGCGCTGGAGTGCCCCTGGGCGAAGGCCAGCATCCCGAGGTAGAGCGCCGAACCCGGCATCAGCGGGCCGATCGCGGCGGTCACGTAGGGCAGCGCCGAATCGTTGCGGTAGCGCGCCATCAGCTGGCCGAAGAGGCCGACCAGGCCGGCCGCCACCCCGGTCGCGGCGATCGGGTTGACGCCCGCGTTGTAGACCAGAGCGCCGTAGCTGGCCCAGCCGATGCCGCTGTTGGCCGTCACCAGGGCGAGCGAGTGGCGGTCGGTCTGCAGCAGGGTCGCGAAGGCCAGGGTCAGCAGCATCGCGGCGACCATCTGAACCGGCGGGGAGCTGATCCCCGCCAGGCTCTCGTCCGGCCGCAGCTTCGCCTCGAAGCCGACGCCCAGGTAGAGGATCACCATGACGCCTATCACGATGCCCGCGACCAGGTAGATCACTTCCAGCAGACGGGCCGCGGCGGTGATGTAGAAGCCGGTCAGCCCGTCCTGGACGGCGGCCACCAGCGCGCGCCCCGGCAGCAGGGCGAACAGGCCACCGGTGATCACGACCGAACCGCGCAGGCCCCAGTCGTTGAAGGACAGGATGATCCCGGAGGCGGCGGCCGGCATCGCGGCCGCCACGAACTGGTAGAACTCCGGCAGCCGGCGCCGGGCCAGCGCGGAGGCCAGCCGGTCGCCGAGGACGGCGGCGATGAAGGCGCTGGCGAAGACCAGCCAGGCCTTGTCGTCGATCCGGCCGCCGACCAGGAAGGTCGCCGCACCGGCCAGCAGGCCGGTGGTCAGCGCGAGCATCCAGGCCGGGTACGGGTGCCGGTTGCGGCGGATCAGGGCGAGCCGGCGGTAGGCGTCGTTGACCGTCACCTTCTCCGCGGTGATGTCCGCGACCAGCTCGTAGACGGCGTTCAGCCGGGTGTAGTCGGAGGTCCGGCGGCGCACCACACGGTCGGCGGTGACCGGCGGCTCGACCAGCGAGGGCTGGTGCGAGATGCCGATCAGGGTGAAGGTCACCTGCGGCTCGCAGCGGTCCAGCCGGTAGGCGTGCGCGATGCCGAGCATCGCCGCCTCCACGTCCTCGGCGGCCTCGCCGCTGGCCAGCAGCAGCTCACCGATGCGCAGGGTCAGGTCGAGGATGCGGGGGACGTTGCGGGCGGTGCCGGCCGAGGGGTGCAGCTCACGGGCGGTCCGTTCGAAGGCCGGGCGCTCGGACATCGGCGTGCGCAGCAGCGTGCGCATCCGGTCCGGCCAAGGCGCCTCGCCGGGGGCACCGGCGGTCAGGTCGGCGACCGGGATGCCGGTCGGTGGCGTGTAGCCGGCGGCCCGCCACTCCTCGGGGGTCAGGGTGTCCTCGACGATCGGGCGACGGCGGGCCGGGCGCGGCGGGCCGGACCGGGCGCCCTGGGGGCGGACCTCGACGGTGAGCTCGGGGTGCGGCTCGGCGGACGGACCGGCCGTCCGCCCGGGCAGCGGTTCCGGCCCGGGCCCGGGCAGCGGTTCCGGCAGCGGCTCGGGCAGCGGTTCCGGCAGCGGCTCGGGCTCCGGCAGCGGCTCGGGCTCGGGCGCGAGCAGGCCCCTGGTCTCCGGCACGGGCGGGGCGAGCGGGATGACGATGGTGGGCTCGACGAGCGGGGCGGGGTGGCCGAGCAGGCCCTCGGTGGGCGGGGCGTCGGCGGGGTGCACCGGCTGCGGGGGTGTCTGCCGCGTCCGGCGGACCGCCCGGCCTCCCCTCGCCCGCTTGCCCGCACCCGGTCGGCCCCGCTTAGGCACTTCCGCTCCTCGCCACCCCTGGTGGCCGCCGGCCACCGCTCGATCTCGGGTTACACCTTGCCTGATCGAACAGCCCGACGCACATGTACGCGACGTCCCGCGGCCCCGGCGGCGGGCGCCTACCCGGCGTGGTGGCCGGAGACGCGGTCCCCGCCGGACCGGCGGGCCCGCAGCAGTTCGATCGCCACCGGGACCACCGAGACCAGCACGATGCCGACCAGGATCGCCTCGACGTTGTCCCGGACGAACGGGATCTGCCCCAGGAAGTAGCCGAGCACGGTGACCCCGCCGCCCCACAGGACGCCGCCGACCAGGTTGAACACCACGAAGCTGCGGTAGTTCATCCTGCTCACCCCGGCGACGACCGGCGTGAACGTGCGCACGATCGGCACGAAGCGGGCCAGCACGATCGCCTTGGGCCCGTGCCGCTCGAAGAAGGCGGCGGCCTTCTCGACGTTCTCCTGCTTGAACACCCGGGAGTCGGGCCGGCGGAACAGGCCCGGGCCGACCTTGCGGCCGAAGAGGTAGCCGACCTGGTCCCCCGCCACCGCGGCGACCACGATCAGCGTGCAGACCAGCCAGAGCGGCTGGTGCAGGTAGGTGCCGCCGGCCACCAGCAGTCCGGTGGTGAACAGCAGCGAGTCGCCGGGCAGGAAGAAGCCGATCAGCAGGCCGGACTCGGCGAAGACAACGGCCAGGATGCCGAGCAGACCGAAGGTGGAGATCAGGGTGGTCGGGTCGAGCCAGGACGGGCCGAGGGCGAGGCTGGTCACGGTGCGGGAACTCCGGAGGTCGAGTCTTGGCAATGAAAAGGTAAAGCATTGACAAAGACTCGCACCCCGGTCGAATGGTTCCCGGGAGGGGGGCGGACCGGCTCCGTTCCCGGCCGGGAACGCACCGCTCCGGGCCCGGCCGGGAACGCACCGGCCCCGGCGAGGGCCCCGGAAGGGGCGGCCCGCCGGGGCCGGTGCGGTCGGAGGTCGCCGGTGCGGTCGGAGGTCGCCGGTGCCACCGGTGCGGTTTCCACCCGGCGTGGCCGCCGGCGGTGGCCGACGGCCGTCAGAGGCCGTAGCGCTCGACGATCTCCTCGTGCCGGGCGACGTCCGCGCCGGCCGCCTCGGCCAGGGCCGCCCAGGCGAGCGGGTGCGGCCAGTGGCCGGTCAGCCGGTGCAGCAGCGCGTCGGCCTCGGCGGCCGAGGCCGTCGGCGGCACCCCGAGCGCGGCGTAGATCCCGGGCAGCGTCTCGTCGTCGTCCGCCGGGTCGGTGATCCGGTACTGGTCCCCGCTGTACGCCCAGACCGCGTAGCCGGCCTCCTGCAGCCGCTCGCGCAGGGTGCCCCACGGTTCGTCGCCGGGCCACCCGCCGTCGATCCAGTAGGTGGTGTACCCCGCCGGGTCGAGCAGGGTGAGCAGCTCGAACGCCGGACGCCAGTGCCGCCGCTCCTCCTCCTCGGTGTCCTCGGCCGGCGGGCGCTCCAGCAGCGCCGGGGCGAAGACCACCACGTCGCCGTGGTTGAGCGTCAGGTCCTCGCCGAGCACCGGCAGGATGCGGGCGGTGGCCGGACCGGTCCGGACGGCGGGCAGGTCGGCCGTCGCACCGTTGGTGCGGGTGGCCCGGACGGTGACCAGCTGCCACTCCTCGTCGACCGGGCCCTCGGGTTCGTCGAACTCGATGCCCAGCAGCGCGCCGGTGGAGCGGACCACGGCCCAGTCCCGGTTGGCGGTGGCCGCGGTGATCAGGTGCCAGAGGTCGGGCTCCTGGACCGTCCGGTGGCCCTCTTCGTCCGCGGCCTCCCCGGCGGGCAGCGCGCGCTCCAGCAGCTCCTGGTGGAACCGCTGCGCGGTCGCGTGGTCTCCCAGCTCGGTGGCGGCCCGGGCGGCGAGGCGCCGGGTGTTGAGCACCGCGTCGTCCAGCGCCAGGATCGCCTCGCACTGCTCCAGCGCCTCGGCCCAGCGGCTCTCGGCGACGGCCCAGCGGGCGCGGGTCCAGTGCGCGTCGGCGGGTGCGGTGACGGCCAGCCGGTCGGCGAGGCGGCGCACGCCGTCGGCGTCCCGGGCGCCGATCAGCATCTCGCCGAGCGTGCCGGTCAGCTCCCGGTCCTCCGGGTCGGCCTCCAGCCGCTGCCACAGCAGGTCGGCCGCGGCGCGGGCGTGGCCCAGGCCGCCCAGCAGGGTGGCCAGCTGCACCGTCGCTCCGGTGGCGCCGGCCTGTTCGCCCCGGTACCGGTCCAGGGCGACGGAGAGCAGGTCGACACCGGTCTCGACGCGCACCCCGGCCTCGGCCAGGTACGCCGCCAGCTCGTCCGGCGGGACGGGCAGCTCGGGCTGCGGCAGTGCTTCGGCGGCCGCGCGCAGGGCCGCGACCTCCTCCGCCACGCCGTCGGTGCGCCGCAACCGGGTGAGCTTGCGCTGCCCGGTCGCGGCGAGGGTCAGTGCCACCGTGCGGGCGCCGCGGGCGAGGGCGAGCCGACCCGCCGCCAACAGCAGGTCCACGCAGGGGCGGTGAGCACCGGCGTCGTCCAGGTAGCCCACCCAGCCGGCCAGCACGGCGCCCAGCTCGGCGTCGTTCTCCCACGCGCCGGCCGCGACCAGCAGCTCGACCGTCTGCGTCCAGGTGGGCCGCAGGTCCGCGTGCTGTTCGGCCTCGGCGCGGGCGGGGAGCAGGGCGAGTGCCTCCTCCGTGCGGCCGAGCGCGGCGAGCGCGCGGGCCCGCAGCAGGGCGCCCCAGCGCCGGTCGCGCTCGTCCAGCCGGTGGCCCTGCGCCTGCTCGGCCTTCTCGGCGGTGTCGAGCAGCTCCAGCACCTCCTGGTACCGGCCCAGCAGGTGCAGGGTCCCGGCCCGGGACTGGTGGAAGCGCAGCGAGACCCGCTGGCCGGCGGCCCGCATCCGGTGGGCCGCGGTGTCCAGGTGGTCGAGCGCCTCGGCCGCCCGGCCGTCGTCCTCCAGGGCGTCGGAGTACTCGCGGGAGAGGCAGTCGTAGCAGGCGCGGCCGGGCTCGATCCGGCCGAGCGTCTCGCCGACCACCTCCAGCCGCTCGGTCACGTAGCCGGGCCCGTCGACCCGGGCGTGGCAGATCGCGAAGTCCTGGACCACGCAGACGGACTGCGGGCAGCCGGCGGTCCCCTCCCGGTGGGCGAAGTCGAGCAGGTCGACCGCCTCGGGCATGACCGCCTCGCCCTGCTGGCGCTTGTTCAGCAGGTTCTGCAGCCGCCAGTGCCGCAGGTAGACCTCGACCCAGGGCAGGTCGAGCGATCGCGCGGCGGCAAGTGCCTCGGGGTAGAGCGCGTCCAGCTGGTCGTTGCGGCCCTCGGTGGCGAGCTCGGGCAGCTCGACGACGGCGTCGGCCAGCCGGTGGTGGCCGGCCTCGGCCAGCTGCCGGTGGGCGTCCTGCACCCAGGACCAGATGTCGGTGGTCATGCTTCTTCCCCCTGCGTCGTGCTGATGGATTGTCTACCGCGGACCACTGACGGTCCGTCCGTCACGCTTCGCCCGGGAGCGCACCGGGGCTGTCCGGGACGTCCGGCAGGCCGGCCGGGACGGCGGCGGTCAGGGCGGAGACCGCGGTGCCGACACCGGCCAGCGCGGCGGTGAGGTCGCCCCCGGCGGGGCCGGACGAGGCCGCGGCCATGATCACCTTGAGCGAGCGGAGCAGCCCGGCGGCGGTGGCGCTGCCGGTGTGCCCGGTGCGGTAGGCGGCGAGCAGGTCCCGGACCGCCGGGCAGTCCAGGTTGAGGTAGAGCCGGGCCCTGACCGCGCCGTCGGTGCGGGCGGTGAAGGCACGGGCCAGCCGCAGCGCGGCGGACGGGATCCGGGCGTCCGCCTGGTCGTCCTCGATCCGGGCCTTCAGCTCGGCCTCGCGGTCCGGGACGAGCACCAGCGGCAGACCGGGCGGGTCGAAGCGGGCCGGGACGAGCTGCTCGCCCGGGTCGGCGAGGGCGCCGGCCAGCCAGGCCGCCTCCCCGTCGGGCAGCGGCCGCTCCGGGTCGCGGAACAGCTCGCGGTTGCCCTGCTCGCTGCCCAGTTCGACCAGCCGGCAGCCGCGCAACTGGGCGTAGCGGCGCAGGAACGGCAGCACGGCGTACCGGTCGCCGCGCGCGATCGGCACCCGCATGGCCCGGTACAGCATCTCCTCGAAGCCGCCGCCGCTGCCGAGTGCGACGTGCACCGCTCCCCCGCCCGCCGCGCGCAGCGCACCGGCGGTGAGGTCGCCCTGCGAGGTGGGCACCGGGACGTCGTCGGCGAGCAGGGTGAACAGCCGCTCGTCGCAGAGCGCGGCGCCGAGCAGGTCCTGGCCGTGCCGGGCGAGGATGCGGCGCCAGGCGGCGGGCCGCAGCCGGGCCGTCTCGTACAGGCCCTCCACGATGGCGTCGGTGAGGGCCTTCCGGAGCGCGCGGTAGTGCTCGTCGCGCTGGAGGTCCTCGCGGCTGGCGGTGGGGGTGAGCCGGTTGGACTCGACCACGCCGCCGATGAACCCGGCCCAGCCGGGCAGCAGTTCGCGGGCGTCCTCGGCGAGCAGCATGCCGCGCAGGTAGACGGCGAGGTCGCGGTTGTCGCTGCTGCCGTAGGTGCCGCCGTCCTGGACCCAGAGCAGGCCGATCGCGTCCGTCGCGCCGTCGACCGGGTGGACCGGGAAGGCGGTGAGCGGCTCGAAGCGGCGGCCGAAGGCGGCGGCGAAGCGCATCCGGGCCGCGTACCGGTCGCCGTCGGAGGGGCGGCGCGAAGCGTCTCGGTCACGGGTGGAGGCGGGCGACGGGAGGGCCTCCTGGCGCCAGGGCACCTCGACGGAGTTGACGGGCCGCTCGTCGTCGCCGACGTGGACGGGGATCGGGAGCAGCACGCAGTAGCGGCCGAGGATCTCGCGCAGGGCGTCCTCGTCGGCGAGGTGGGCGTGCTCGGCCTTGAGCGCCAGCTCGACCACGGTGCCGGGGCGGGGCCTGGCGGGCGCCGGCTCGACCCGGTACTGCTCGCCGCCGCGGCTGCGGTAGCGGTGGCCGAGCGTCGGCTCGCGGTGCGAGGTGGTGGTGACGGTGACCTCGTCGGCGATCGAGAAGGCGGACAGGAAGCCCAGCCCGAAGGCGCCGATCAGCTCCTGGTTGCCGGTCAGTTCGCGCAGCATGCGGGTGTAGCCGGTGCCGACGGTGGCCAGGTAGGAGTGGATCTCCGGCTCGGTGAGTCCGGCGCCGGTGTCCTCGATGGCGACGGTGCGCCGGGCGGAGTCGGCACGCACCCGGATCAGCGGGCGGTGGTCGCCCTCCGGGTCCTCCAGGAGCCGGCGGGTGTGCGAGTCGTGCGCGTTCTGGACCAGTTCGCGCAGGGCCACCAGCGGGGTGGAGTAGAGGTGGGTGGCGAGGACGTTCACCAGGCCGCCGAGATCGACCTCGGTCGTCCGCAGTTCCTCAACGGGGGTGGGCTCGGGCGGGACACCTTCAGACATGGGTCCCCAGTGTGCCAGTGCGACAATCCGCCGACCATTTCTTTCTTCTTGACGGAATGACGGATTGCGGTCAACTCCCAATTGACCAGATCGCCACCATCGGGGGAATTGCCACCCGTTCGGTGGAGTTCGTCCACACCGCTGGTGAATGCTGAACGGGCGACGTCAGGCAACGGCGCCCCCGGAGCGGCCACTCCGGAAGGCGCCACAATTCGCACCTCCAGTCAGGGAGACCAGCGTGTCCCGTATTCGCGCAGCCGCCGCCGTCACCGCCCTCGGGGCGTTCCTCCTCGTGGGCCTCGGCCCCGCCATCGCGCACGCCGACAACGGCGCCGCCGCGATCGACCACTCCAACGGCAGCGTCGTCAGCAACGCCGGCAGCGGCAACGTCGTCGGCAGCGTCAACGGCAACGTGGTCAACACCCAACAGACGGCGACCGGTTCGGGTGCGAGCAACCAGAACAACGGCCTCGCGGTGACCGGAAACGGCGGGAACATCGGCGCCCTGCAGGGCAATGGCAACGTCGACGCCCGGGTGTACTACCCGCACGTCCTCTACTAGGAGTGTCCTGAAGATCCTGCTCCGGGTGCCCGATTCACTCCGGATTGCCAGTAAATGCCAAGCGGGTCGAACTGGTGCAAGCCGGGCGCATTTCCAAGATCTTCATCAGACTCCCAGGCCCTGTCCGGTACCGAGCCGTCCGGGCCGGGTGCCCGCCCCGTCACCCCGGGGGCGGGCACCCGGCCCGCGCCGTGTCCTGACCCACTCCCCGGCGTCCGTGCCCCCGGGGCCGTGCCTCAGGAGAGTCCCGACACAGCCCGGCCGAGGCGCAGCAGGCAGTCCCCGAGGTCCGGCCGTGCGCTGTGCGGACGGTTCCGCACCCCGTCGTTGACCAGGGAGAACAGCGCGTGCACCCGGATCCGGGCGGCCACCGCGTCGCAGTCCGGACGCACCTGCCGCACCAGGCCGACCCAGGTGCGCAGGAAGTCCCGCCGGAACTCCACCGCGGCCCGCCGGTCGGGCGGGGGCAGCCGCTCCGTCTCGCTGAGCATCGCGCCCAGGTAGTCGCCGTTGCGCAGCGCGAACCCGACGTAGGCGTCCAGCCCGGCCGACAGCGCCGCCCGGGGCCCGTCGGCGGCCGCGATCGCGCCGTCCACCTCGTGCCGGAGCAGGTCGCGGCTGCGCACCAGCGAGGCGGCGAGCAGCTGGGCCTTGCTGTCGAAGTGCCGGTACACGCTGGGACCGGAGATGCCGACGGCGGCGCCGAGTTGGTCGGTGCTGACGTTGTCGAAGCCGCGCTGGTGGAACAGCCGGACGGCGGCCGCGAGCAGTTCCTCCCGGCGCGCCCGCGGCGCGGGTTTCGGCACCGGCACGGGCGTCGGCAGCGATCCGGCCGCGGGCCCGGTGTCCGTGCCGTCCAGCGGGACGGCGAGGACGGCCGCCACCAGCTCGCGCAGCAGGACCTCGGCACGGCGGGGTTGCGGAGCGGCCGACTGGTAGGACAGTCCGGCGCAGGCCGAGAGCGCCGACCAGCAGAGCAACTCGGCGTCCCCCGTGGCGAGTTCCGGGCGTTCGACAGTCAGCACGGCGGTCATCAGCGCGACGTCCGCGCGCAGTTCGCGGCGCAGCGCGGCCCGCCGGGCCGGCGGCAGCAGCCGGGCGTCGCGCTGCACCAGGGTGCCGAGCGGGCGGTGTCCGACCGCGACGGCGGCCAGCACGGCGCCGAGCTCCTCGCCGGTGCGGGCCCCGCGCAGCCCGACGGCGAGGTCGTCCAGTCCCAGCCGGACCGCCCGGTCGAGGAGTTCGGGCTTGCCGCGGAAGTGCCGGTAGAGCGCGGGCGCGGTGATGCCGACCCCGGCGGCGACCTCGGTCATCGAGACCTGGTGGTAGCCGCTGCGGTGGAAGCGGTCGGCGGCCACGGCGAGGATCTGGGCACGCCGCCCGGGCGGCCGTCGGACCACCATGGCGCGCCTCCCTCCCGGCCTGTCGCTCGTCGGCCGAGTTCCCGGTCGGCCGATCGCGGCCGAGCGCCGGTCGGCCGGGCACCCACCGGGCGCCCACCGGGCATCGGCCGGTATCCGCCCGGTCCCGGCCGGGCGTCTCCCGAAGGCTAGCAAGGATTCACTTGGCACCCCCGCCGACCGTGTGCCGCACGCCTGTCGACTCTGGACAGCCGAAGCTACCCGGGATTAACTTGTGAGGCCATCACCTGGTACGTTCCGCCCCGCCGGCAGCTCCGGCCGGCACCGTCGAAGGGAGCGCCGCCGTGCGCCGCACCGTGTTCACCGAGGACCACGAGGCCTTCCGGGAGACCATCCGGGACTTCATCGCCAACGAGGTCGTCCCGGTCTACGAGGACTGGGAGGCCGAGGGCCACCCGCCGCGCGACTTCTACCGGCAGCTCGGCGAACTCGGCGTCTACGGCATCGAGGTGCCCGAGGAGTACGGCGGCGCGGGCGAGAGCGGCTTCAAGTACCAGGCGGTGATCGCCGAGGAGACCGCCCGGGCGGGCGTGAGCTTCGGCTCCTCCGGGGTGCACACCGGGCTGGTGCTGCCGTACCTGCTGGAGTACGCGAACGAGGAGCAGAAGCGGCGCTGGCTGCCCGGCTTCGTCTCCGGTGACATCATGACGGCGATCGCGATGACCGAGCCCGGCGCCGGCTCCGACCTCGCGGGCATCACCACCACCGCGCGGCTGTCCGAGGACGGCACCCACTACGTCCTGAACGGCGCCAAGACCTTCATCACCGGCGGCGTGCTGGCCGACCTGGTCCTGGTGGTCTGCCGCACCGCCCCGTACGACCCGGAGAACCGCCGGGCCGGCCTGTCCATCCTCTGCGTGGACACCGCCTCCGCGGGCTACACCGTCGGCCGCAAGCTGCAGAAGATCGGCCTGCGCACCTCGGACACCGCCGAGCTGGCGTTCAGCGACGTCCGGGTGCCGGTGGAGGACCTGCTCGGCGAGGAGGGCCGGGCCTTCGCCTACCTGACCCACAACCTGGTGCAGGAGCGCCTGGCCATCGCCGTCGGCGCGTACGCGGCGTCCGCGGCGGCGGTGCGGTTCGCGGTGCAGTACGTCAAGGACCGCAAGGTGTTCGGCAAGGCCGTGGCCGAGTTCCAGAACACCAAGTTCACGCTGGCCGACTGCGAGGCCCAGGTGGTGGCGCAGCAGTCCATGGTGGACCGCGCGCTGGAGCTGTACCAGAACGGCGAGCTGACCGTGGCCGACGCGGCCGCGGCGAAGCTGTTCTGCACCGAGTCGGCCTCCACCGTGATCGACAAGTGCCTGCAGCTGCACGGTGGTTACGGCTACATCCTGGAGTACCCGATCGCCCGCCTCTACACCGACAACCGGGTGTTCCGGATCTACGGCGGCACCAGCGAGGTCATGCGCAGCATCATCGCCAAGTCCATGGGGCTGTAGGCGGGGTGGACCGGCGGCGGGCCGCACCCCCATGGCGGCCCGCCGTGCCGGTACCGGCGGTCAGTTGGGCGAGGCCTGCTCGGTGCGCCAGGCGTCCCAGCCCGCGGCGGACGCCACCTTCGCCCCGCGCAGCGCCCGGTGGGCGATCGCGGTCGGCGGGGCGTCCATGCCCCGTACCCAGTTGCGGCCGGCCGTGGCCAGCGCCGCGCACACCATCACCGTCCCGGCCGCACCGAGCACCGCACCGATGCCGGTGAGCACCACGCCGCCGGCCAGCAGCGATCGGTTGACCTGGAATCCACTGAAGAAGTTCTCGTTGGTCGCCATGCCTCCACGATGAGCGCAGTCGGCTCGGGCTGCACGTCGAGCGCCTCCGGGTGCGGGACGCCGGGAGGTCCGCGACCCTGGGCACACGGAGCGAGGAGGCGGCGCGATGCCCGATCTGGAACAGCTCGCCGTGGAGCACGCGGCCCTCGCGGCGGAGAGCCCGCACGGTCGCAGCGCCCACCTGGTGCTGCACGACGGGGTGCTGCGGCAGACCGTGATCGCGCTGACCGCCGGGACGGCGCTGGACGAGCACGTCCCGCCCACCGCCGGGAGCGTCCAGGTGCTGCGCGGCCGGGTCTCGCTGACCATCGCCGGCCGGCGCCTGGAGCTGCCGGCCGGCCGGCTGGAGCCCGTCCCGCAGGAGCGGCACGGGCTGCTGGCCCACGTCGACTCGGTGGTGCTGCTGACCGCCGTCACGTCCTGACGGGGGCGTGCCGGGGGCCGTTCAGCCGGCGTTCAGCACGCTGCCGCTGACCAGTCGCAGGCCCCGCAGGAAGTCCTTCCCGCTGGGGGCGAGTTCGGGCGCGGCCAGCCACTGGGCGACGTAACCGGCCAGCAGGGTCTGGTAGAAGGCGCCGCGGGCGAGCTCCTCCTCGGTCTCCGCCACCTCGGGCAGCCCCTGGAACAGGGCGGCGAGCCCCAGCCGGCCCTCCTTCTGCGCCCCCGCGAAGGCCTGCGCCAGTTCGGGGGCGTGCGCGGCCTGCGCGAGCGCCTCGAACTGGGCGGCCCAGAGCCCGCGGTGCTCGACGAAGACGTCCCGGAGACCGTCCCAGACGGCGGCGAAGCGCTCCTCCGGATCCTCCGACACCTGGTTGGCGGCGACCACGACCGCGCCCAGTGAGGCCGCCATCTCACCGATCGCCTCGATCATCGCCGCGTTGAGCAGCGCGTCCTTCGAGCCGAAGTGGTAGCCGATCGCGGCCAGGCTGACACCGGAGGCGGTGGCGATGTCGCGGGCGGTGGTGCGCCCGTAGCCCTTCTCGTACAGGCAGCGCTTGGCGCCGGCCATCAGGTCTTCGCGGTTTCCCATGCCCCTGATCCTACGGAAGGTCTGCACAGATGTCTTGCACGATCGTCTTGCACGCTCGATTTACACATACGTACTAGACAGGCGTCTGACACATCCGTACTGTCTCCCCCATGACCGCAACCACCGGCCGCGCAGGCCGCCACGAATGGATCGGCCTGGCCGTCCTGCTGCTCCCGACCCTCGTCCTCTCCATGGACATGGGCGTGCTCTTCTTCGCCGTCCCGTTCATCTCCACCACGCTGGCGCCCAGCGGCACCCAGCAGCTGTGGATCATGGACATGTACTCGTTCCTGCTGGCCGGGCTGCTCATCACGATGGGCGCGCTGGGCGACCGGATCGGCCGCCGCAGGCTGCTGATGATCGGCGCCACCGGCTTCATCGGCGCCTCGCTGCTGGCCGCCTGGTCGCACGATGCGAACCAGCTGATCGCGGCCCGCGCCCTGCTCGGCGCCGCCGGGGCCACCGTGATGCCCTCGACCCTCGCGCTGATCCGCACCATGTTCCACGACCCCAAGCAGCGCCAGATCGCCCTCGGCGCCTGGGGCGGCATCCTCACCGCCGGGGCCACCCTCGGCCCGGTCGCCGGCGGCCTGCTGCTCGACCACTACTGGTGGGGCTCGGCCTTCCTGCTCGCCGTCCCGGTGATGACCCTGGTACTGCTGACCGCGCCCGCCCTGCTCCCCGAGTACCGCGCCACCGCCCGGCCTTCGGCCGGAAGGACCCCCGACGGCCGCTTCGACCTGCTCGGCGCCGCGCTCTCGCTCGCCGCGATCCTGCCGCTCGTCTACGGCGTCAAGACCATCGCCGTCGAGGGCTGGAGCACGCTCCCCGCCATCGCCGTCCCGGCGGGCCTGCTGTTCGCCGCCGCCTTCGTGTGGCGCCAGCGCACCGCCGCGAACCCGCTGCTCGACCTGAGCCTGTTCCGGATACGCACCTTCAGCGGCGCGATCAGCGTCAACACCGTCGCGATGTTCGCCATGATGGGCTTCGCCCTCTTCACCTCGCAGTACCTGCAGCTGGTCAAGGGCATGAGCCCGCTGACCGCCTCGCTCTGGTCACTGGTGCCGAGCGTGGGCGTCGGCGCGGCGGTCGGGATCAGCTCGGCGCTGGCCGGCAAGGTCCGCCCGGCGGTGCTGATGGGCGGCGGGTTCCTGATCGGCGCGGCCGGCTTCGCGATGATGACGCAGGTCGGCCCGCACTCCCCGCTGGCACTCATCCTCACCGCAGCGGGCGTGCTGGCCGCCGGCACCGTCGGCACCATGACGATGACCGCCGAGATGGTCGTCTCCGCCGCCCCGGTCGAGCAGGCCGGCGCCGCCTCCGCCACCTCGGAGACCGCCGTCGAACTCGGCAGCTCGCTCGGCATCGCCCTGCTCGGCGCGGCGGGCGCCGCCGTCTACCACCACCGGCTGGACGGCGCCCTCCCGGCCGGCCTCGACGGCGAGGCCGCCCGGACCGCCCAGGACACCCTCGGCGGCGCGGTCACCGTCGCCGCCCAGCTGCCCGGCCGGCTCGGCGCCGACCTGCTGGAGACCACCCGCACCGCCTTCACCGACGGCCTGCACGTCGCCGCCGGCGTCGGCGGGGTCCTCG
This sequence comes from Kitasatospora sp. NPDC048545, assembly GCF_040651155.1. NCBI lineage: Bacteria > Bacillati > Actinomycetota > Actinomycetes > Kitasatosporales > Streptomycetaceae > Kitasatospora > Kitasatospora sp. NPDC048545. The sequence continues at coordinate 62,264 of NZ_JBEZIQ010000005.1, read as the reverse complement.
CCCTCGGCGCCGCGCTCCTCGCCTACCGCCTGCTGCGCCACCTCCCGGCCGCCGCCCCGGCCCCGGCCCCGGCCGCCGAGTCCGAGCCCGTCACCGCCTGACCGAAACCCGGCCCGATCCACGCGAGTCATCGAGAGCCCCCGCCCACCCCAGGGCGGGGGCTCTCCGCCGTCCGCGGCCCGTCCGCGCGAGGCGGGCGCCCGGGCGGGCCGCCGGGCCGGGGCGGGGGCGCGGCTGCCGACCGGGCGCTGCCGGAGGTGGCCCTGGAGGAGGCCGCCGGCGGCCCGGTGACGGTCCACCCGGGGGTGGACCGCGGTACGTCCACCCCCGGGTGCGTGTTCCGGCCACCCGCCGGGAGGACCGTGGAGGGGTCCCTCCGACCGCCGGGAGCCGCCGCATGTCCCTGACCGCCCTCCTCTCCCTCCTCGGCGTCCTGTGCTGGGCCGCCTACGAGCTGCTGCTGCGCCGGCGCGAGGACGCCGCCGCCGGTTCCTGGCACGCGGACCGCCGCGACCGCGGATCGACCCGCCTGCTGCTCGGCTGCTACCTGCTGTCGACGCTGGTCGTGGTGGTGTCCGACCGCGCCTCGATCGGCCGACTGCCCGGCTGGGCGGGCTGGTTCGGCGTCGCACTGGCCGCCGCCGGGCTGGCACTGCGGGCCTGGGGCATGCGCACCCTGGGCGCGTACTACACCCGTACGCTGCGCACCGTGGACGCCCAGCACGTCGTCAGCACCGGCCCGTACCGGCTGATCCGCCACCCCGGTTACGCCGGCAGCCTGCTGGTCTGGACCGGCTACGCCACCGGTACCGGCAGCTGGGCCGCCGCCCTGGTGGTCGCGGCACTGCTGCTCGCCGCGTACGGCTGGCGGATCGCCGCCGAGGAGCGGCTGCTGCTGGACTCGCTCGGCGGCGCGTACGCGGCGTACCGCCGGACGTCCAAGCGACTCGTCCCGTTCGTCTACTGATCGCTCCGGGGGCGGGCGCGGAGCCGGACGCCGCCAGCCGCCCCCGGAGTCGGGGCCGTCCCCCGGAGTCGGGGCCGTCCCCGGTCTCGCGATCCGCTTGAGCGGCACCTGGTTTTTGGCCAGCGTTTCCCGGCCGGTGTATCCGTTCGCCGTGAGGGCCAGGCATACTGGCCAGCACGGGCGCTAGCCCGCCATGACTCTAGACAAGAAGGGACCGGTGGCCAGGGATGCTGCGGAACGGTCTTGAGCCCTGGCACATCTTCGTGGTGCTGGCGGTCGTCATCCTGCTGTTCGGTTCGAAGAAGCTGCCGGAGATGGCACGCGGCCTGGGCAAGTCCATGCGCATCCTGAAGGCCGAGACGAAGGCCATGCGCGAGGACGAGCCCCCGGCGGACGCCGGCACCGCGCAGAGCACCGCCGCTCCCCAGCAGAGCGCGGACCGCCCGGCCGTCACGCCGACCAACGTGACCAAGGCGACCGAGACGAAGCGGCCCGAGACGACCGCCTGAGCCTCTCCCCTTCCTCCGGAAACCCCCTGGTGAGCCCACCGGGGGGTTTCCGGCGTTCCGGGCCCGGAGGTCCGGCGGTCCGGCGGTCGGGGCCCGGACGGGCCGGATTCGTCCGGACGGCGCAGACGGGCGGGCGTCCCGGGCCCCCTCGGCACAGGCTTGGCGAGATGTCCGAGAACTCGCCGCCGCCCGCCGACGTGAGGGCCTGGTGCTGGCTGCTGCTGGCATTCACCCTGCTGATGGTCGGGTACTTCACGCTGCCGCTCGGGTGGCTCGGCGACCGCCGGCCGGTCCTGAGCTGGGCCGCCTTCGTGGCCGCACTCGCCGGGATGACCTGGCTGATGCTCGCCAAGATCATCGGAGTGATGCGGGGAACGGCGAAGCGGCCGGTGGTGTGGCTGGTGTTCCTGATCGGGCTGACGGCGACCATCTTCTCGGCCACGTACTACGCGATGGGCGCCCACAAGTCGGAGTTCGCCGGGCTGGAGACACGGCTGGACGCCCTGTACTTCACAGTCGTGACGATGGCGACGGTGGGGTACGGGGACATCACGCCGGCGGGGCAGACGGCACGGTTCGTGGTGGTCGTACAGATCCTCTACAACTTCGTGTTCCTGGCGGCGGCCGCCGGGACGGCGTCCCGGGCGGTCCGCAGCAACATGGAACGGCGGATCCGCAAACCGGACTGAGCGGGCGTCGACACACAGGGTTGTCCACAGGGTGTGGACAACCCTGTGTCACCCGCGGGACGTGTCGATGACGCAGAAGCGGTTGCCCTCCGGGTCGGCGAGGACGACGAAGTCGGGGTCCTGCGGGTACAGCTCCCAGTCGACCCGTTCGGCGCCCAGGGCGACCAGGCGCTCGACCTCGGCGGCCTGGTCGGCGGCGTCCCCGGCGTAGAGGTCGAGGTGGACCCGCGGGCGCTCCTGGACCGGGGACGCGCTCAGACCGAGGGCGAGCTGCACACCGCCACCGCCGTCGGCGGGCACCAGGACCGTCCAGTCCTCCTCGACCAGGCCGCCGCGCGGCACGTAGCCGAGGGCCGCCGTCCAGAAGGCGACCGCGCGCGGCAGGTCGGAGACACCGAGAACGAGGGAACCGATCGTCAGCACGGGCCCATTCTGGCGCACCGTCAGCCGGGCGTCGGCGAGGGGTGCCGACGAAAGGCCGACGAAAGGCCGGCGAGGGGGCGGCGAGGGGGCGTCAGTCGTCCTGGAGGTCCGCGGCGGTGTGCAGGGTGGTGAACAGGGCCGAGAGGCGGGCGTTCCAGTTGGCACTGGTCAGCGGGTCGATGGCGTGCCGCTTGCCCATGTCCTTGATCACCTTCTGGGCGCCCTTGAGCTCCTGCGCGGCGGCGTCCGGATCCCCCTCGTTGAGGTGGGCTGACGCGGCGTCGAGGATCCTCAGCAGCTCCGCCTGGTGGTCCCGGTCCTTGCCGACCTGGGCCTGGGCGACGGCCTGGCGGAAGGACTGGAGCTGCAGCGCCGCGGGCTGGTTGCGCGGGACGGCCTGGGTGGGCACCGGGGCCCCCGACGGCGTCGCCGGGGCTGTGGAGCCGGCGCTCGCGGCCGGCGGCGGGCCGGTGACGGGCTTCGCGGCCGACGAGGTGGCGACCGTGCTCGGCTTGGCGGCCGCGGCGTTGCCCGCCGGCTCGTCGAAGGCGGTCAGGGCCAGGGCGGTCACGCCGGCCAGGCCCGCCACGCCCAGCGCGCCGAACACCAGGGGCTTGCGTCGGCTGCCGCGGGCCGGCGCCGAAGCGGGGGCCGGCGACCCGACCGGGCCCCGAGACCCGACTGTGGCCGGGGGCCCGACCGGGATCGGCGCCATCACCGAGGTGGCGGCCGCGGGCTGTGGCGGCAGCAGGGTGGTGTGCTGCTGGTCCGGGTGCGGCGGCGGCCCGCCGGGGTACGGCGACGCGGCGCGCCCCACCGGCGGGAGCACCTGGGTGGCCGCCGCGGTGGTCGCGAGGAGTTCGGCCGTCGGGTCGCCGACGACCAGCCCCGGTACGGTGGCGAGCAGTTCGCCCCGCGCCGCGGAGGCGTCGGCCGGCCGGCCGGCCGGATCCTTGGCGAGCAGGCGCAGCACCGTCGCGTCCAGGGCGGGCGGCAAGCCGGGGCGCCGCGCGGACGGCGGCACGGGCTGCTCGCTGACGTGCTTGAAGGCGATCGCCACCGGGCTCTCGGCGGTGAACGGGGTCGCGCCGGTGAGCATCTCGGTGAGCACGCAGCCGACCGCGTACAGGTCGGTCCGCCCGTCCAGCGCCGAGGCGGTGGCCTGCTCGGGCGAGAGGTAGGCGGCCGTACCGAGCACGCTGGCGGTCTGCGTCAGGTTGCTGGAGGAGCCGGCCCGGGCGATGCCGAAGTCGACGACCTTCACCCCACCGTCGTCAGTGATCATGATGTTCCCGGGCTTGATGTCCCGGTGCACCAGCCCGGCCGCGTGCGCGACCGCCAGCGCCTCGCAGACCGCCGCCGCGATGCCCACGGCCCGTTCCACCGGCAGGGTGGGCTGCTGCGCCAGCACGGCCGCCAGCGAACGGCCGCTGACCAGCTCCATGACGATGAACGGGGTGCCCTGGTCCACACCCGAGTCGAAGACCATGACGATCCTCGGGTGCACCAGCATGGCCGCGTGCTGCGCCTCCCGGCTGAAGCGCTCGGCGAAGCGGGGGTCGTCGGCGAGGCCCCCGTTGAGGACCTTCACGGCCACCTGGCGACCCAGCACGCGGTCCACGCCGCGCCAGACGGTGGCCATGCCGCCGACGCCGAGCATCTCGACGAGTTCGTAACGCCCGTTCAGCGCCCGTCCGATCACCTGGAGCTCCCCTCACGTGCCCTGCCCGGGGTCCCGGGCCGCCTCGTGCACCCGTGCACGATAGCCGTACGGCCGTGCGACCCCGCCGGGGGCGGACGAAGGGTGGCGGCCGGGGGACCGGGCAGCGGTCCCCCGGCCGCCGGCGCGGGGGTGCGGCCCGCCCTGACTGCGGGAGGGCGGGCCGCACGTTTCCGGGCCGGCCGGGCCGGCGACGCGTCCGGGGGAACGCCTGCCGGTCCGGCCGGGGCCGGCCGGGTGGACGGTGGGCACGGGGGAGCCGACCGTCCACCCGGAGTCTTCGGGTGGTACTGCTTCCTGCTGGTACCGCGGGGCGGTACCGGGTGGTGCGGGTGCTGCTCGGTGGTGCGGGTATTGCTCGGTGGTGCGGGTGGGGCGTTCCGGGTGGGCGGCGAGCCCGGGGGGAGTCGCTCGCCGCCCACCCGGAGTTCAGGGGGTCACCTCTCGGGTGACTGGCCGTTCCCGGAGCGGTCCGGTTTGCTCGGTCGGACGTCCGGCACGGTGGGTGCGACCGGCGGAGTCGGCAGCGGCACTCCGGCCTTGCCCGGCTTGGCGTCGCCGCCGCCGGTGTCCCCGTCACTGCTGCCGCCGGTATTGCCCTGTCCGCCGCTCCTGCCGCCGTCGGTGTTGCCCTTGCCGGAGCCGGAGCCCGTGCTCGGAGCGGCACCGGTGCGGCCGGGGTCACGCGGCTGCGCGGTGCCGCCCTGGTGGTCGTCGCCCCCCTCGTCGAGCGCCTCGACGCAGAAGTCGGCCACCTTGTCCGCGCCGCCGGCCGCCGTGACCAGCGGGCCGTAGAGCGGATCGGCGGCCAGTCGGCCCGGGCGCTCGCCCTTGGCCACCCGGTCGGCGAAGCCGCGGCAGAGGCCGAGCAGCGCGGGCGGGACGGCCGGACGGTCACCGCGGCCCCCGGCCGACGGGTCGCCGGGGGCCGCGGTGCCGGACGGGGCGGCCGTCTGCGGGCCGGCGGACGGCCGGGCCGACCCGGACGCCGGGGCGAACGGTGCACCGGCGGACGGGGAACGACCGGCCGAGGCACCCGGTGAGGTGCCGGGGACGCCGCCCTGGGCCGCGAACGTGTGCTCCGGCTCGGTCGGGCCGCCACCCAGCCCGGACGGCAGGTTGCCGGTACCGGCGGCGACCGCGACCCCGCACAGCGCGGTGGCGCCGAGCACGGCGGCAGCGGCCTTCGTGCTGAAGGCCCTGGCCAGCGCGGCGGTTGCCATCGATCGTCTCCGGACGGGGGTCACTACGGGTTCGGGTGTGAGACTCGCCTCCCGGAACGCGGCCAGGGCGGCCTCCTCCCCGGCCAGTTCTCCGGCCGTCGCGGGAGCGGCGGCCGCGGCGAGCACCCGGGCGAGCTGCCCGGGACCGCCGTCCGGTCCGGTGAGCGAGGCGTCCTGCCCGGCCGACGGGGCGGCCACGGCACCGCCGAGCAACTGCTCGGCGGCATCACGGTCGATCCGACGGGATCGGTTGGTGCTCATCTCATGTCCTTCAGCGTCGCGGCCGGGCGTTCTGTCACACCCTGCGGAGAACTTTTTCTCGCGGCTTTCCCCGCGGGTCGCCCGGAGTCCTTGCCCGCGCTCGTTCCGGCCGTGTTCCCGGCCGACCGGTCCCCCGCGGAACCGCCCGCCGGACCGGCCGGCGCACCGCCCGTCCGTGCCGACGGGATGCCGTCCCCGGAGACGAACGGCTGCTCCAGCAGCTTGGCCAGCCGCCGCAGCCCCCGGTGGGCGGCCATCCGGACGCTGCCCGCCCGCTTGCCGAGCACTTGGGCGGCGCTCTCCGCGTCCAGCTCCATGACCACCCGCAACAGCACCGCCTCGGCCTGGTCGCGTGGCAGCCGGGAGATCAGCGCCAGCGCGTCGGCGGTGCCGACCGTGGTCAGCGCGGCGCCCGCGGTGTCGTCCCCGGCCGCCTGTTCGACGAGGTACTCGAAGGGCAGGTCGGCGACCGGACGGCGGCGGCGGGCTCGCAGGTGGTCGAGCGCCCGGTGGCGGGCGACGGTCGCCGCCCAGCCGCGGAAGCCGTCCCCGTCGCCGGAGAAGCCCCGCAGGTCACGGGCGATCTGCAGCCAGGTCTCCGAGGCGATGTCCTCGGCGTCCTGCATGTCCTCCGGCCGGCCGCCGACCAGCACCCGCAGGTAGCGCAGCAGGCCCGGCTGGACGGTCCGGAACAGCAGCCGGAAGGCCTCCTCGTCCCCGCCCTGCGCGGCACGGACCGCCTCGGACAGGTCCGCCGGAGCGGCCGGTCCCGGTGGTGGGCCGGTGGTCGGTACTGGTCCGGACCGGCCGACTGGGCTGCCGGTGCCCGCTCCGGGGCGCTCTGCACTCTGCACCCGCCACATGATGCGCCATTCGGGGCAACGGGTCGGCTCCGGTCGAAGGACCGGCCGGCGCGGGGCGAAGGTCCCGGGCACCACTGCCGTTCGCCCGCAGGCCGGTCGGGCCCCCACCGCCTACGTTGTCCGTAGGCGAATCAGTCCGGGCCGCCGTCCGACCGGTCTTGGGGCCCGACAACGTGCCCGGCCGAGCCGACCCGCCGCACGCCCGGACCGACCGGACACGGCCCCGCCCGACGCGACCCGCCGCACGCCTCGACTCACGGGCGGCCGGCACGCTCCGGGCCGACCGGCCCACCCGGACCACCCGGCCCGGAGCGTGCCGGTTCCGAAGGGATCACAACGCCACGAGGACCAGCCGACAGGCCTCCGGGGTACCAGCGATGGGTACCACCCCAACCCGCGGACGGGCGCTCGTCCACGGGCACGACCAGCAGGGACGAACGATGACGACTGCCCACGAGCTCCACGCGAGGGGACTGCGCGAGCACCTCGCGCCCGCCCTGCGCGCCCTGGGCCTCACCGGGTGGCGCCGGACCTTCGTCCTGCCGGACGACACCCACTGGATGCTGCTCGGCCTGGTCGAGCGGCCCGCCGCCGACCGGGTGCCCTTCACCTTCGACCTCAGCCTGGTCCGCCGCGCCGACTGGACCGCCGCCGGCCTGCCGGGCCACCGGCCCGACCCGCGCGTCCGCCACGGCGTCGAGACCTGGCGGGCCCGGATCGGCGAGGTGCTCCCGGTCGACGAGGACGTCTGGTGGGAGGTGCTGCCCGGACGGCGCTGGCGGCTCCCGCTGGACGACGCCGTCGCGGCCGTCCGGCACCACGGCCTGCCGGAGCTGCGCCGCCAGGCCGAGTCCGACCGCATCTGCACCGGGGAGACCTACCTCTCCCCCGCGGAACTGGAAGAGGTCAACGCCGCGCTGCTGACCGCTTCGGTGCCCCGGGTGCGGCGCGCCGAGCTGGCCGACGGGGCGCTGGTGCTGACCGGCGCCTGGACCCGGGGCGACGCCGTCGCCCGGACCGTCCTGGCCGGGGCCGCACGGGGCTTCCTGTCCGCCGGGGACGACCGGTACGACACCGTCCGCTGCCGGGACAGCCTGGGCCGCGAGCTGTGGACCTTCCCGGCCGACGGCTAGGTCCTGCGGACGGCCAGGAGCCGTAGGCGGCGGACAGCCGCCCGCCGGAAACCCGCAGGTCGGAGGCGGTGTCACGACGCGCACCATGACAGCTGTCACGCGGATCCCGCAACGGACGGCACTGCTCTGACGGAGGGTCGGACGGAAAGACTGGAGGCACGACGCGGGCAGCAGCCCGCGGCCACCAGCCGGGGAGGAACCCACCGTGAGCCAGACCGTCAGCGCCGAAGCCGTCACCACCGCCGTCGCCGCTCCCGCCGAGGCCCCCAACCCGCTGGTCTCCGGCCTCCGCCCGCTGGCCCTCGACGTGGCCGCCCCGATGGCCGGCTACTACCTGCTGCACTCCGTCTGCGGCCTCAGCGAGTTCGCCGCGCTGGCCTGGAGCAGTGCCTTCCCGGCCGCCCGCACCGTCGTCGGCCTGCTGAGCGAGCGCAAGCTCAACCTGTGGGCCGCGCTGATGCTGGCCGTCAACCTGGCCGGCCTGGCGCTGACCTTCGTCACCGGCGACGCCCGGCTCATGATCGCCAAGGACGGCGCCCTGAGCGGCACGGTGGCGCTGGCGATCCTGGTCTCCGCCCTGATCGGCCGCCCGGTGATGAGTTCGGTGCTGATGCCCTTCCTCACCAAGGGGGACCGGGCCCGCGCCGCCGCCTGGCAGCGGCTGGCCGGGGGCCGGGCGGCCGCGTCGAGGTCCTTCCGCCGCCACGAGCGCCTGTTCTCGGGCATCTGGGGCACCGCGCTGCTGGCCGAGTGCGCGGCCCGGGTGGTCGGCGCCTTCACTCTGCCGGTGTCGACCATGGCCTGGCTGTCCACCGTGTTCCTGCTCGGCGCGATCCTGGCCGGTTCGCTGCTCGGCCAGATCGCCGCCGACCCGATGGAGAAGCTGGTCAGCGCCGAGACCGAGGCCCCGACCGCCGCCTGAGCACCGCCCCGGGCGGCACCGGACACCACCCCCGCCGGCGCCCGCGCACCGCCCCGCCCCACACCGCGGCCCCGCCCGACCGGCACCTGAACAACCGGTTCCGAGGACTCGAACGGCCAGGAACCATACGGATCTCCCGGGAGTCCTTGCATAACGAGGGGGTAACGGGACCCCCGACAAGGAAACGGGGAGTCCCATGAGCCGGACGACGGACGCGCTGACCACCACCGAGGACCGCACCCTCGTCTGGGACGGCTGCCTGAACGTCCGCGACCTGGGCGGGCTGCCCACCGCCGCCGGCCGGCTCACCGCCCGCCGCGCGATGGTCCGGGCGGACAACCTGGACCGCCTCACCGCCGAGGGCTGGGAGGCCCTCCTCGACCACGGCGTCCGCACCGTGATCGACCTGCGTGACGCCGAGGAGTACAAGCCGCTCCTCCCGCTCCCCGAGGGCATCGACCTGGTCCGCGTCCCGCTGGACGAACTGGCCGGCCCCGCCTGGTGGGAGGCTCACGGCCGGCTGGACGGCACCCCGCTCGCGCTCCGCCCGTACCTGGACCACTGCCCGCACGCCGCCGCCGCGCTGATCGCCGCGATCGCCGGCGCCCGCCCCGGCGGCGTGGTCGTACACTGCGGCGCCGGCCGTGACCGCACCGGCCTCGCCGCCCTGCTGCTGCTCGCCCTGGCCGGGGTCGACCGGGCCGTGATCGCCGAGGACTACCTGCTGAGCGACCCCAACGTCCGTCCGCTGTACGGAATTCTGGGCCTGCCGGACCCGTACCGCCGGATCGACGCGGTGCTCGCCGAGGCCGGCACCACCTCCGAGGCCGCCCTGGAGGCCGCGCTCGACGACTTCGACCCGGTCGGCTACCTGCTCGCTGCGGGCGTCGCGCCCGACCGGATCGCCGCCGTCCGCGACCGGCTGTTGCCCGGCGTGTAGGGCGGGCCGGCGGAAGCTCCACGACAATCGTCAACCGATGGTTGACGACCCTCGGGTCGACAACCTACGGTTGACGCATGGAGAATCCCGTTGTTCCCACCAGCACTCCCCTGCGCCTCGACGACCTGATCGCCGCGATCAAGACCGTCCACACCGACGCGCTGGACCAGCTCTCGGACGCGGTCATCGCCGCGGACCACCTGGGCGAACTCGCCGACCACCTGATCGGCCACTTCGTCGACCAGGCCCGGCGCTCCGGTGCCTCCTGGACCGACATCGGCCGCAGCATGGGCGTCAGCAAGCAGGCCGCCCAGAAGCGCTTCGTCCCCAAGGACCCGGCCACCCCGGCCGACCTCGACCCCAGCCAGGGGTTCAGCCGGTTCACCCCCCGGGCCCGCAGCGTCGTGGTGGCCTCGCAGGAGGAGGCCCGGAAGGCCGGCAACGCCGAGATCACCACGGAGCACCTGCTGCTCGGCCTGCTCGCCGAACCCGAGGGCATCGGGATGAAGGCGCTCACCGCCCAGGGCGTCACCCCGGAGGCCCTGCGGGCCGCTGCGACCGCCGCCCTGCCGGCCGGCGTCGAGGAACTGCCCGCGCTGATCCCCTTCGACGCCGGGAGCAAGAAGGTGCTGGAGCTGACCTTCCGCGAGGCGCTCAAGCTCGGGCACAACTACGTCGGCACCGAGCACATCCTGCTCGCCCTGCTGGAGCAGGACGACCGCAAGGGCGTCCTCACCGCGCTCAAGGTCGACAAGTCCGAGGCGGAGACCTTCGTCTCGGAGGCCATCGCCGCCCTCATCGCCGCCCGGACCGCGGAGTCCGAGCAGCAGGACTGAGTCCCCGCGCCGCGCCCCGGACGGAACCCCCGCCCGGGGCGCGGCACTTCGCGCCAGGAGTCTGATGAAGATCTTGGAAGCGCGCCCGGCTTGCACCAGTTCGACCCGATTGACATTTACTGGCAATCCGCAGTGAATCGGGCACCCGGAGCAAGATCTCCAGGACGCTCCTAGAACCCGGAGACGCGGGTGGTGACGATCCGGACCCGGCCGTCCACGGCCGACTCCAGCGCCGCCCGCAGCCGGGCCGAACGGGCCGGGCCGAGCAGCTCCAGCGCCTCCTCGACCGGCGCCCAGCGGTGGTCGTCCAGCTCGCCGGCCGGGACGGTCACGGGGGTGCCGTCCGGGACGGTGCCGAAGTCGAACATGAGGTGCTCGGCGGGGTGGTCGAGCTCGCCCGAGGGGTGGGTCCAGGAGATGGCCAGCAGCTCGCCCGTCTCCCGGACCAGACCGGTCTCCTCCTCCAGCTCCCGCTTGGCGCACTCGACCGGGCCCTCGCCGAGGTCGATCGTGCCGCCGGGGAACTGCCAGTGCTCGCGGTAGCCGGCCTTCACGATCAGGACCCGGCCGGACTCGTCCCGCAGCAGGCAGCCCGCCGCCGCGTAGATCCTGGGCAGGGACGCCAGCCATTCCTCGCGGGACTTCAAGGGCTCAGCCGTCACGGTGTTCCTCCTGGGTCGGGTGGGTGCGACGGTCCCACTCTGCCACCGGACTTCGGGCGGGCCGGTGCGGGCCGACGCCGGCCGGTAGGAACCCGTCCGGGCCGATGTGGGCCGCACCGATGAGTCGGCGCCGTCGCGACGGTCCAACCCGCATGACCACCACCACCGGGACCACCGAAGGCACCACACCGAGCACGGCCGTAGTGACCTGCGATCTGGGCGCACTGACCGCCCCCGACCTGGCCGTCGTCGACGCGCTCGCCCGGCTGCGGCTCGCCGCCGGCCGGCACGGGGTGGGCGTGGTGCTGCTGAACGCGAGCGGCCCGCTGCGCGAACTGCTCGCGTTCAGCGGGCTCTCGGCGCTGCTGCCGGACGCCGCCGGTCCGTTCGGACCGGACGGGCTACTCGGCCTCCGACTCCTCGCTCGCCGGCCGGTCGACGCCCGGCTCCCCGACGCCGGACCGCCCGACCCCCGCCTCCCCGACGCCCGGTTGCCCGGCGGCAAGCCGGGGCGGCAGACCGAACAGCGGGAAGAGCACGTCCGTGTCGAGGAAGTTGGTGAACCCGGTGAGCCGGCCCGCTGACACCTCCGGCACGATCAGCGCCCACGGCTCGTGCCCGCCCCCCGGGCTCGGCCGGTACTGGGCGAAGGCCGGGCCGCCGTTGGCCGTCACCGGGACGAGCCGGGAGCCGCGGCAGCCGTGCCCGGGGCCGAGCATCCAGGCCCGGAGCTCGTCCTGCCCCTGCAGCCACATCGCGAAGGGCGGCATGTTGAGCGTGACGTCCTCGTGCAGCAGCGCCGTCAGACCGTCCATGTCGTAGGCCTCGAAGGCGCGGACGTAGCGGTCCAGCAGCGCGCGGTGGTCCTCGTCCAGGGCGGGGGCCGGCCGGGCGGCCGGGGCGTCCGCGGCGAGCACCGCACGGGCGCGCTGCAGCGCACTGTTGACCGAGGCCACGGTGACGCCGAGGAGTTCGGCCACCTCGGCGGCCTTCCAGCCCAGCACCTCGCGCAGGATCAGCACCGCGCGCTGCCGGGGCGCGAGCCGCTGCAGCACGGCCACGAACGCGAGCTTCACGGACTCGCGCTGGGCGGCCACCTCGGCCGGGTCCCCCGTCTCGGGCAGTACCCGGCCGTCCGGTGCGGGGCCGATCCAGGTCACCTCGGGCAGCTGGGCGTCGTGCGCCGTGGCCACCGTGACCGGGCCCGCCAGGTCCATCGGGCGGGCCCGGGCGTTGCGGCCGTTCAGCGCGTCCAGGCAGACGTTGGTGGCGATGCGGTACAGCCAGGAGCGCAGCGCGGCCCGGCCCTCGAAGCCCCGGTGTCCGCGCCAGGCCCGGACCATGGTCTCCTGCACCGCGTCCTCGGCCTCGAAGACCGAGCCGAGCATCCGGTAGCAGTAGCCGGTGAGTTCGGTCCGGTACCGCTCCAGCTGGAGCTCGACCGGCTCCTCCGTGATCACATCGGCCATCGTGCGCCCCCGTCGTCCTGCCGTGCCCTGGTGAACGGGACGAACCTAGCGCAGGGCACCGACGGTCGGGCCCGCCGCGCTGCGGCTCACCGCGTCCCGTACGCCTGGCCGGAGCCGAAGCCGGTGGTCACCAGCTTCCACAGGGTGGGGAACTCCCCGCCGGTGATGCCGGTCGGGTTGAGCCCGACGACGAGGGTGCGGGAGAGGTCGCGGGTGGCGAAGACGCCGCTGCTGTAGCCGGGGCGGGAGCCGTTCTTGCCCCAGACCTCGGTGCCGTTCGGCAGGACGGTCCGCAGCAGGCCCGCGGTGCTGTAGCAGGCGTGGCCGGCGGTCGGGCCGATCTCGCAGTTCTTGTTGTGGCTGTTCGGCAGGTCGGGGACGGCGAACACCTCGGCCTGCTGGGCGGGCGGCAGCAGCCGGCCGCGGTAGAGCGCTTCGAAGAACCGCTCCAGGTCGGCGGCGGAGGAGATCATGCCGCCCTCGGCCCACGGGTACGGGCTCTGCTCGGTGACGTCCACCCGGGTGGTGCTGCCGTCGGCGGCGCGGACGTCCACGTAGCCGTGGGCGTGCGGGCCGCGGACGGTCAGGTCGTCGGCGTCCGGGACGTAGGTGGCGTGCAGGCCCAGCGGGCCGGTGATGCGCCGGCGGACCTGGTCGGCGAAGGTGTCGCCGCTGACCTTCTCGATCACCATCGCGGCGACGAAGTAGTTGTTGCCGTTGTACTGCTGGGCGGTGCCGGGGGCGAAGTTCATCGGCTGGGTGAGCATGTCGGCGACCACCTGCTCGGGGCTGAAGTACTCCGCCTTGTGCGCGGCGAACCACGCCGTGCTGCCGTCGCCGGAGGTCATCCCGCCGCCACCGGGCAGGCCGCTGGTGTGGTTGAGCAACTGCCGCACGGTGACCGCCGGGTAGTCGGCCGGCAGCAGCCCGGGCAGGTAGCGCTGGACGGTGCCGTCCAGGTCGACCTCGCCCTCGGCGGCGAGCTGGAGCATCACGGTCGAGGTGAACACCTTGGAGATGCTGCCGATCCTGAACCGGGCGTCCGCCGGGACGTCCCCGCCCGAGGTGCCGCGCCACCGGGCGCCCGGGCCGTCGACCCGGACCAGCGCGCCGGTGATGTCGGCGGGCAGGGTGTCGAGGGTCCTCGCGAGCGACTGCCGGTCCAGCGGTCCCGGGCGGACGGCCGGGGAAGCCGGAGCAGCCGGAGCAGCCGGGGAGGCCGGGGAGGCCGGAGCAGCGGCGACGGTGCCGGTTCCGGTGCCGCCCGGGGGCGCGTCGGCGGCCAGCGCCGGGGCCGCGGTGCCGACCGTGACGGTGAGCAGCGCGCCGGCTGCGACGATGACGGGCCAACGGCTGCTGCGGGGCGGGGTGTTCATCCGGCTTCTCTCCCGTGACGGCTCGCCCGGGGAGCGTCGGACCGCCCCTGCGGCGGCCCGCCCGGGCGGCGGCGGTTCTGACGGGAGAGAGTCTTCGGGAGGGCGCCCGGCGGTGACATCCGGGACATCCCCCGAACCGGCCCTGAGACGAGCCCCGACAACGCCCCTGACCATGCGTCAGGGGTGGGCACCGGGGTTCGGCGCCCACCCCTCGGTGGCACGGCGGGCCGGGCAGCGACTCAGTGGGCGGAGTGCTTCTCCGCGCCGCGGTGCCGGTGCCCCTTGAGTTCGGCGTGCATCGCCGGGGCGGAGTGCGCGGTGGTGGCGGGCGTGTCGCGCCCGCCGTGGCGGAACGCCTCGTCGGTGCCGTACCCGGCGCCGGCGGAGGACATCGCACCGGTGCGCAGCTTCGGCGCGATCCGGACGGGCGGGCTCGCCATGCCGCGGCGTTCCAGCAGTTCCTGGGTGCCCTGGCGGAGCTGGGCGGTGCTGCCCGGTGTTCGCTTGGTCATCGTCGGCCTCCCTTCGGCGGTCACCGGCCGGACGGGTGTCGGCCGGAGGGGCCGCGCGGGCCTCATGTCCGGATTTTATCGGGCCGACGTGCCCGCGCCACCGGGAGCGCCGACGGCGGACGCGCCCCGCCTCAGCCCATGACCTCGTGGACGAAGCACCAGCGCCAGTCCTCCCCCGGCTCGTAGGAGCGGATCACCGGGTGGGAGGTGTTGTGGAAGTGCGCGGTGGCGTGCCGCTGCGGCGAGAAGTCGCAGCAGCCGATGTGACCGCAGTCCAGGCAGATCCGCAGGTGCACCCAGTCCCGGCGGCCCTGCGCCAGGCAGTCGGCGCAGCCGCCGGCGGGCGGGAGGGGCTCGATGTCCTGAGGAGCCAGAGCGAGGTCTTCGCAGGCGCTCATGAGTGCAGGCTAAGCCGCCCGGGGCCGTCCCGCCCGCCCACCGCCCGGCCCACGGCGCGACCACCGGCGCGACCACCGGCGCCCCGCTGCCGTGCGGCCGCCCCTCGCATCCGGCCGCCCCGCACACCCCGCTGCCCCGCGCACCCCGCGGACGCGACCGGCCCCGCGGCGGCCCCTCCGGCGTCCCCGCTCCGCGCCCGCGGACGACGTGGGAGCATGCCATCCGTGGCGATCGCGACGGGGAGAACGAACGGCGACACCGACGGGGGCGACACCGGCGGTGCGTCCGCGCGGTCGGACGGACCGGCCGGAACGGCGGGCAGCAGCCCGGCGGGCACCGGCACCGGCGGAATACCCGCGCAGACCGGCCCCGGCCGGTCCCCGGCCCACCCGGCGCCCGTCACCGGCCGGATCCGGCAGCCGGTCGCGCTGATCCGGCTGCTCGGCGGTCTGTTCGCCGCCGCCCTCACCCTGCTGCTCGCCGACTACGCCCGTGCCACCACCGGCGGCATCGCCGCCGACGTCGCCGAGGCCGCCTCCCTGGTGCCGCGGCCGCTGGCGAGCCTGGCGGGCGGGCTCACCACCGCCGCCGTCCTGCTGCTGCCGGTCGGCCTCGCCGTCCGCCGCCTGCTCGGACCCGACCGGCGCCGCGCTCTCCAGCAGGTCTCCGACGGGCTGCTCGCCGCCGTCCTCGCCTACGGCGCCACCCTCGGCGTGGACCTGTGGGCCGACGGCCTCGCCCCGCACTCGCTGCTCACCGCGCTCACCCAGCCGCTGCCGGGCGAGGTCCTCGGGCGCACCGAACCGGTGTACGGCTACCTCGCCCCGGTGCTCGCCTTCATGACCGCCTCGGGCAGCCGCGAACGCCGCCTGCCCTGGAGCGTCCTCGCCCTCTACGGCCTCGCCGGACTCGCCGGCGGCTTCGCCACCCCCACCGCGCTGCTGCTCGGCCTGCTGATCGGCTGGACCGGCGCCCACGGAACCCTGTACGCCGTCGGCACCCCCGACCCCTGCCCCCGGCCCGGCGAGATCCTGCGCGCCCTGCGCGAGAGCGGCCTGCGCCCGGTCGAGGCCCACCCGACCGGACCGGACCGCTACCGGGTCCGGCAGGCCGACGACCGCCCCGAACTCGACGTCCAGCTCCTCGACCGGCAGGCCGTCACCGCCGCCGCCGTCCGGCGCGCCTGGCGCCGGCTGCGGCTGCACACCGCCCCCGACCCCCGGGTGCTGCGCTCCCCGCGCACCGGGCTGGAGCACGAGGCCCTGGTCACGTACGCGGCCCTGGCCGCCGGCGTCCGCACCCGCGACATCGCCGCCACCGCCGGCCTCGGCCAGGACACCGCCCTCATCGCGTACCGGCGGCTGCCCGGCCGCACGCTGGACCAGCTCGCCGACGAGGAGATCACCGACGCGCTGCTCACCGACGCCTGGGGGCAGCTCGCCCTGCTCCAGCGCCGCGAGATCGCCCACCGCGCCCTCGTCCCCTCCTCCCTGCTGGTCGACGACGCGGGCACGGTGCACCTGGTCGACTTCGCCGACGGCGACATCGCCGCCACCGAACTCGTCCTGCGCTGCGACGTCGCCCAGCTCCTCACCACCCTCGCGCTGCGCACCGGCGCGGCCCGCTCGGTCCGCACCGCCACCGCGGTCCTCGGCCCCGACCCGGTCGACGCGGCTCTCCCCCTCCTCCAGCCCATCGCCCTCACCCACACCACCCGCCGCGCCCTCAAGCTCCACGCGAAACGGGCCGGCGCGCCCGCAACCGTCGAGGGCCCGCCCGCCCCGGGGACGGCGGCCGGCGCCGTGCCCGCGCCCCGGCGAGGTGCCCCCGACGGCGCCGCGACCGACGGCCCCGCCGCCGACGGCCCCGGGCCGGGCGGGCTGCTGGAGGAGATCCGGGCGGAGGCGCTGCGGGCCCGGCCGCAGGTGGTGGGGCGGCCGGTGCGGCTGGAGCGGCTGCGGCCGCGGACGCTGCTGGCGGTCGTGGGCGGGGTGGTGGCCGGGTGGCTGCTGATCCCGCAGTTGTTCGCGGCGGAGGACAACCCGGTCTCCGCCCTGGCGGACGCCGACCCGTGGTGGCTGCTGCTGGCGCTGGTCGCGGCGGCGACCAGCCACGTCACGGCGGCGATGGGCTTCGTCGGCTTCGTCCCGGAGCGGCTGGACTTCCGCAACGCGGTGCTGGCCCAGCTGGCCGGGTCGTTCGTGAAGCTGGTGTCGCCCGGCGGGGTCGGCGGGGTCGCGCTGAACACCCGCCTGCTGCAGCGTGCCGGGATCCCGACGGCGCAGGCGCTGTCCAGCGTCGGCGTCGGGACGATGATCGGACTGGTGCTGCACCTGCTGCAGCTGGGGGCCTTCGTCTACCTGCTGGACATGCAGCCGGGCGGCTCCGAGCTGGACGCGCTGCCCGCGGTGGTGGGCGGACTGGCGGGGGCGGCGGCGCTGCTGGCGGTGGTGTCGGCGATCCCGGTGGCCCGGCGCTGGCTGGCGGCCCGGCTGCGGCCGCTGACCACCGAGGTGCTGCCCCGGCTGCTGGACCTGCTGCGCAGCCCGGCCCGGCTGGCGGTCGGGGTGACCGGGCAGCTGCTGGTGTCGATCTGCCTGATCTCCTGCCTGTACTGCTGTGCCCGCGCGATCGGGCGGGAGCCGTCCTTCGCCTCGGTCGCGGTGGTGTTCCTGGTGGGCAACGCGGCGGGCAGCGCGGCGCCGACCCCGGGCGGGGCCGGCGCGGTGGACGGGGCGCTGATCACGCTGCTGCAGCAGACCGCGTCGATGGAGAAGGGCGGCGCGCTGGCGGCGGTGGCGCTGTACCGGCTGCTGACGCTGATCCTGCCGGTGCTGCCGGGCTGGGCGGCGATGGCCTGGCTGCAGCGACGCCGCGCGCTGTGAGCCCGGGGGGCCCGCGGCGCGGGCCGACTCACTCCCGGTACTCGTCCTCGTCGAGCTGGACCACCCTGGCCTGCTCCGCGACGTCCGCGACATCGGTGGCCGGGTCGGCACCGAGGGCGCGGCGCTCGGCGACCTCGTCGTACTCGTCGGACCGGGGCGCCTCCTCGTCGGGCTCCACGGTCTCGGCGGTCTCGTCGATCAGGTACTCCTCGTGATCCTGCGGCATGGCATCCGTCCTCACTGTTCGGAAGCTCCCCGCGATCCGGGTGGCGGTACTGGCAGTATCCGCCGCCCGGGGTCCGGACGCGAAGCGCCGGGGCCGCCCCGGCGTGTTGCCGGAGGGCGCGCGCCCACCGGGCCCGCCCTGCCGATTGACCCACGAAATATGCCGCCCAATGGCCCAGGGAGCGGGTTCATTCCGCCCCTAGGGTCGACGTCATGACGACGAACGAGAGCACCGGAACCCCCGCCCGCCTCGACTACGCCCGCACCGTCCCGAAGGTCTTCCGCGCGATGATCGCCCTGGACGCCGCCGCCCGCGCGGGCCTGGACCCGGCACTGGTCGAACTCGTCCAGATGCGCACCTCCCAGCTGAACGGCTGCGCGTACTGCCTCGACATGCACGCGAAGGACGCCCGCAAGGCCGGCGAGTCCGACGAGCGGATCCATCTGCTGCCGGTCTGGCCGGAGGCCCCGGCCGGGGTGTACAGCGCGCGCGAGCGGGCCGCCCTGGCACTCGCGGAGGAGATCGCGCGGATCGGCGGCGGGGTGTCGGACGCGGTGTACGCCCGGGCCGCCGCGCACTTCACGGAGGCCGAGCTGGCGCAGCTGATCTCGGTCTGCTTCACCGTCAACGCCTGGAACCGCATCAACGTGGCCACCCGCAAGAGTCCCGGCAGCGCCTGACCGGACGGCCCGCGCGGAGCACCGTCCGCCACGTCGCGCGCGGGGTCGTGCACGGCACCGCCCGGTGGCCCGCGCGGAACGCCGCCCAGGCCGCCGGGGGTACGATCGGTGCCGTACAAAGGGCTTACCCACACCCACCCGGTGGCCCCGAGGCCCATACGAACGACGGGGAACGCATGTCCGGCTCGCACTACTTCACCGGTGCACCCGAGGTCGCCAGCGACCGCCGGCCGATCACGGTGTCCCTGCCGGACCTGACCCTGGAACTGACCACCGACGCCGGGGTGTTCTCCCGCGACCGGCTCGACCCGGGCACCCGGATCCTGCTGGAGAACGCCCCGCAGCCGCGGGTGCGCGGTCCGATCCTGGACGTCGGCTGCGGCTACGGCCCGATCGCGCTCACCTGGGCGACCCGGCGCAAGCGGCTGCCGGTCTGGGCGGTGGACGTCAACGAGCGCGCCCTGGAGCTGGTGCGGCTGAACGCCGGGGCGCTGGGGCTGGGCAACGTGCAGGCCGCGCTGCCCGACGACGTCCCGGAGGACGTCCGGTTCGCGACGATCTACTCCAACCCGCCGATCCGGATCGGCAAGGCGGCGCTGCGCCGCCTGCTGACCCACTGGCTCGGCCGGCTGACCCCGGACGGCTCGGCGTTCCTCGTGGTGCAGAAGCACCTGGGCTCGGACTCGCTGCAGAAGTGGCTGAACGACCAGGGCTACCCGACGACCCGGGTCACCTCGGTCAACGGGTTCCGGATTCTGGAAGCGCGGCCCCGCCCCGAGGTGGGCGAGGGCCCGGAGAATGGACGAGGTACGACGTCGTGAAGCAGCTGCGCGGGACCGAACTGAAGCGTCTGCACCGCTCGTGGCGGCGCAGCAACGAGTTCCGGCTCGCGATGATCCTGGAGAACCTGCAGTCGCCGTTCAACGTCGGCTCGGTGGTCCGGACCGGCGCGGCGATGGGCGCCGAGAAGCTGTACCTGGCCGGGGACACCCCGTCGGTGCGCTCGTCCGGCGCGCAGAAGGCCGCAATGGGCACCGACAAGTACCTGAAGGTGGAGCACTTCCCGACCGTCGCCGAGGCGGTGGCGGCGGCGAAGGCGGACGGCTTCAAGGTGGTCGGCCTGGAACTGGCCGACGAGGCGGTGCCGATGTTCGCCGCCGAGCTCACCCCGGCGGTGGCGTTCGTGCTCGGGCACGAGGACCGCGGGATCACGCCCGACGCGCTGGCGCTCTGCGACCAGGTGGTGTTCGTGCCGCAGCTGGGCCGGGTCGGCTCGCTGAACGTGTCGGCGGCCGCGACGGTGGCCTGCTACGAGGCGCGCCGGCAGGGGTACGCGATCAGCGGCACGCCGGACGGCGACCTCGGGGGCGACCTCGGCGACGAGGACTGAAGCGGGTGAACGGCGGGAGGGGTGTGCCGGAAGGCCCACCCCTCCCGCCGTTTCCGCTCGGAAACCCCGCGGATCTCTGCCGAACGGCAGATGTGCGGAACGCACCGGCCCGGAAGCATTCGGTGCGTGACCGAACTCCGGATCCTCGACCTGACCAAGGAGTACCGCGGCGGCAAGCGCGCGGTGGACTCCTTCTCGCTGACGCTGCGGCCCGGCGTGCTCGGCCTGCTCGGTGCCAACGGCGCCGGCAAGTCGAGCCTGATGCGCGTCCTGGCCACGGTCACCCGGCCCACCTCGGGGCGGGTGCTGTGGGAGGGCGTCGACACCGCCCGGCACCCCGGGCCGCTGCGCCGCACCGTCGGCTACCTCCCGCAGGACTTCGGCGTCTACCCGCAGCTCACCGCCCGTGAGTTCCTCGGCTACCTGGCCGCCGCCAAGGGGATGCGCCGGCGCCCCGCACAGGCCCGGATCGCCGAACTGCTCGACCTGGTCAACCTGTCGGGCGCGGCCGGGCAGCGGCTCGGGGCGATGTCCGGCGGGATGCGCCAGCGGGTCGGCATCGCCCAGGCCCTGCTGAACGACCCGGCGCTGCTGATCGTGGACGAGCCGACGGTCGGGCTGGACCCTGAGGAGCGGCTGCGCTTCGGCAGCCTGCTGAGCGGGCTCGGCGCCGACCGGATCGTCGTGCTGTCCACCCACATCGTGCCGGACGTGGCCGCCACCGCCGACCGGATCGCCGTCATGGGACACGGCCGGCTGCTGCACCACGGCACCCCGGAGGAGTTGCTTCGGCGCGCGGAGGGCTCGGTCTGGGAGCTGACCGTCGCGGCCGACCGGCTCCCGTCGCTGCGTTCCCGGTTCCTGCTCGGCGGCACCACCCGTACCCCGCAGGGCGTCCGGGCGCGGGTGCTGTCCGCGGCCCGGCCCGCCCCGGAGGCGGAGCCCGTCGCCCCCCGGCTGGACGACGCGTACCTGCTGCTCACCGCCGCCCCGGCCGCCGAGGAGGTGGCAGCGTGGTGACGCGCGTCGGGGCGCTGGCCCTGGCCGACTTCCGGGAGCGTCGGCGGCGGCCCGGCTACCTGGTCGTGCTGCTCGGCACGCTCGCCCTCGGGCTGCTGGCCGCGCCGGTCGGAGACTCCCGCTGGGAGGTGTTCCAGGTGACCGACCTGCACGGCCGCTACACCAGCGGCTACGTGGGGACGGTGACGGCGCTCGGCGGCGCGGTCTGGCTCTCGCTGGCGGGCTTCGGCATCGCACGCGGGGCGATCCCCCGGGACGAGCAGGGCGGCGTGGGCCGGCTGCTCGCCGCCACGCCGATCAGCCGGTTCGCCTACCTGGCGGGCAAGTTCGGCAGCAATCTGCTGCTGTTCGGCTCGATGCTGGCCGCCCTGGCCGGGACGGCGCTCGGTGTGCAGCTGCTCAAGGGCGACTCCGGCCACGTGGACGTGGTGCGGCTGCTGCTGCCGTACGTCCTGATCACGCTGCCGCTGCTGGCGGCGGTGGCCGGGTGCGCGGTGCTCTTCGACACCCTGCCGGGGTTGCGCGGCGGCCTGGGGTCGATGGTGTGGTTCGCGGTCTGGCTGGTACTCGTCCTGGGCGCGCAGACCGGCGGCGGTCCGGACCTCCTGGGCATGCGGCGGATCACCGCCTCGATCCGGGAGGTGATCGCGGCGAGTGGACGGCCGGTCGACGGCGTCGAGTTCGGGGTCGGACTGACGGCGGACAACCGGGTGCTCGGCACCTTCGACTGGCCCGGTCTCGGGGCGGGCGAGGCGGGCGGACCCGCCCGGACGGGGCTGCTGCTGATGGCGGCGGCGGTCGGGATCGCGCTGCTCGGGGCGCTGTGGTTCCGGCGCTTCGACGGGGCGGAGTCCCGGCCGGCCCCGACCGAACTCCGCCCGGGCGCGACGGGGGTGCGCCCGGGCGGGTGGGGCCGCGGGGGCCCGCGGCAGGACGGCGGCGGCGCGGCCCCGGAGGCCGGGCCGGCCGACTTCGCCCGGGATCCGGCCCGGCTGACCCCGGCCCGCAGGGGCGGCACGGTGCTCGCCGCGCTCGCCGGCGAGCTACGGATCCTGGTCCGGGGGCAGCGGTCCTGGTGGGCCGGGGCGGCCGCGATCGCGGCGCTGGCGCTGGGTGTGGCGCCGGACGGGCCGAGCCACGCGGTGCTGCCGTTCGCCGTGCTCTGGCCGGTGCTGCTCTGGTCCCGGATGGGCCACCGCGCGGACGGCGGCAGCGTCGAGGAACTGCTGGGCGCCTGTCCGTCCCCGCTCCGTCGGACACTGGCCGGCCTGCTCGCCGGGATCGTCCCGGCGCTGGCGGTGGTGGCCGGGCCGGTGGTCCGGCTGCTCGGCGCCGGGGAGACCCGGGCCGCCGCGGGCGCGCTGGCCGGGGCCCTGCTGGTCCCCGCCCTGGCCATGCTCTGCGGCACCGTCACCCGCGGTCCGCGGCTGTTCCAGACCGTCTACCCACTGCTCTGGTACGGGATGGTCAACCACGTCCGCGGCCTGGACTTCCTCGGCGTCTCCGGGGCCGGCGCCCCGGCCCCGGCGGCGGTCGCCGGCCTCGCCGCCGCCCTGGCGCTGGGAGTCCTCGCCGTAGGCGCGATACGCCATGCCACCCGCTGAGCCGCCGGCCCCGCGGGACCGTCCCCGACCGGGAAAAGAGGGGAGTTTCTCCCACCGACACCCCCGCCCCGCGCTCGCCAGAATGGCTGCACGGCCGTCGCGGCCGGGGCGCCACGACGGCACCACTACGGCACCACAGGGAGGGGCGCGTCCATGGACCGCACGATGCAACTCGGGGGAGGTCCCGCACCGGTCGAGGTCCGGGGGTTCTCGGTCCCCGCCGGACTCACCGGTCTGCGGCGGGCGCTGACACTCAGCCGCCTGTCCGTCGCCGCCCTCGGCCACTCCCTCGGGGTGACCGGGGCGATCACCCTGGTCGGCCCGGGCCTCGGCCTGGTGCCGCGGGCCATGGCGGGCGTCCGCGCACTGGCGGACCGTCAGCGGGCGCTGGCCGAGGACTGGTCCGGCGTGCGGATACCGGGCCCGCCCGGCCCGCTGCCGGAGGTGCCGGCGGGCGCCTCCGGCGCGATCGCCCGCTACCGCTGGATCACCGGCGACCCGCAGACCCGGCGGGAGTTCACCTGGATCCTCACCGAGCCGGTCGTCGGCGGCCTCCTCGCCTTCCTGCCGGTCGCCGTCGTGCTGAGCGGCCTCTGGGGCGTCTTCCTGGCCTTCTTCGGCGTCCCGCTGTCCACCGCCTGGGACGGCCTCTGGTACCAGTTCGTCCCGATCGAAGGCACGGCCACCGCCGTCCTCGCCGGCCTCCTCAGCGTGCTCCAACTGCCGCTCGCCCTCTGGCTGGCGCCGCGGGCCGTGCACCGCCACACCCGCCGCACCCGCGCGATGCTGGCCCCGAGCGAACAGGAACTGATGGCCGGCCGGATCGCTCACCTCACCACCACCCGCAGCGCGGCGGTCGACACCCGGATGGCCGAGATCCGCCGGATCGAGCGCGACCTGCACGACGGCGCGCAGGCCCGCCTGGTCGCGATGGGCATGACCCTGGACGCCGCCGAGCACCTGCTGGAGCGGGATCCGCAGGCCGTCCGCGCCCTGCTGGTCGAGGCGCGCCAGTCCTCCGCCAAGGCCCTGGAGGAGCTCCGCGACCTGGTCCGCGGCATCCACCCGCCCGTCCTGGCCGACCGCGGACTCGTCGACGCCGTCCGGGCGTTGGCCATGGTCAGCGCTGTCCCGACCGAGGTCATCGTGGACCTGCCGGGCCGCCCGGAGATGCCACTGGAGTCCGCCGTGTACTTCGCGGTCTCGGAGCTCCTCGCCAACGTCGCCAAGCACTCCGACGCCGGCCGCGCCCACATCGACCTCCGCTACGATCGCGGCGTGCTGCGCGTCACCGTCTCCGACAACGGGCGGGGCGGCGCGGACGCCCGTCTCGGCACCGGGCTGCGCGGCGTCGAACGGCGGCTCGCCACCTTCGACGGGGTCGTCGCCGTCAGCAGCCCCGTCAACGGCCCCACCACGGTGACCATGGAGCTTCCGTGCGCATTGTCCTCGCCGAGGACCACTTCCTCCTGAGGGACGGCCTGATCCGTCTCCTCCAGGCGTACGGCCACGAGGTGGTGGCCGCCGTGGACAACGGACCGGACCTCCTGCGGGCCCTCACCGAGCAGCGGCCGGACGTCTCGATCATCGACGTCCGGCTGCCGCCGACC
Organism: Kitasatospora sp. NPDC048545; assembly: GCF_040651155.1. Taxonomy (NCBI): domain Bacteria; kingdom Bacillati; phylum Actinomycetota; class Actinomycetes; order Kitasatosporales; family Streptomycetaceae; genus Kitasatospora; species Kitasatospora sp. NPDC048545. Next base: position 37,945 of record NZ_JBEZIQ010000005.1, on the reverse strand, counting down.
TTCACCGACGAGGGCCTGCGCGCCGCCCTCACCGCCCGCCGCACCGACCCCGGTCTCCCCGTCCTGCTCCTCTCCCAGTACGTCGAGCCCCTCTACGCCCGGGAACTGCTCGCCACCGGCGGCCGCGGCGTCGGCTACATGCTCAAGGACCGCGTCACCAACGGCGCCCAGTTCCTCGACTCGATCCACCGGGTGGCGGCCGGCGGCACCGCCCTGGACCCGGAGATCGTCTCCGGCCTGCTGGTCCGCAAGGGGCGCGACACCGCCCTGGCCGCCCTCTCCGACCGCGAGCGCGAGGTCCTCGAAGCGCTCGCCCAGGGGCGTTCCAACGCCGGTATCGCCCAGGCCCTGTTCATCACCGAGAAGGCCGTGGCGAAGCACATCGGCAACATCTTCGGCAAGCTCGGCCTCCTCCAGACCGACACCGACAACCGTCGCGTCCTGGCCGTCCTCACCTACCTCGACCAGTAGCCGGCGGCGGCCCGGACCGGGCGGCCGGCGCCTCCGGCAACGGGGCTCCCCAGGGCGGGTCCCGATCCGCAAAGCTGCCGGTCAACCGGCAGATCGGGCCCCGCCCCGGGCCCGGCCCCGGAGTACGATGGCCCGGTCCCGGAGGCGCCGAACACACGGGAGCCCGCACGAGCCCGACCCTCGCCGCACCATCCGTTCGGAGCGCGGCAGGGCAGACCGCGCACCCCCCGGGACGGTCGACCGCACCACAGCACCAGGCAAGGCCCAGAACGACGGCCCGTCGTGCTGCGCAGGCAGGGCGCGGGCCGCTCCACGCCCCGATGCCCGTCTGTGAGGACCGCACCCATGACCCCTGCCCTGTCCACCACGAGCCCGGCCACCGACGGACGACCGACCGGGATCGCCGACTCTTCCGACCCGTCCGACTCCGCCGTCCCCGCCGGACTCCCCGACCTCCCCGAGCTCCCCGAGCTCCCCGAACTCTCCACCTACAGCAGGCTGTTGGACCTGCTTTCGGCGGACCCGGCCGCCTACCGCACGATCTGCCACGAGCCGGAGGGGAACACCGCCCTCGCCAGCGAGCTGCGCGGCCATCCGCTGGAACAGGCCGCCAAGTCCATCGTCGTCCGGGCCAAGCGCAGCAAACAGGACGGCGGCGGACGGTACGCGCTCGCCGTGGTGCCGGGCGACCGCCGGGTCGACCTCGACGCCGTCGGCCGGGCCCTCGGATCCAGTCGGGTCGGCTTCGCGGACCGCACCACCGCCGAGCGGTTGAGCGGCTGCGCGAGCGGCTCGATCATCCCGTTCTCGTTCCACCCGGAACTCGAACTCCTCGTGCACCACGAGCTGTTGATACACAGTCATCTCTATTTCAACGCGGCGAGACTCGACCGTTCGATCGAGCTGCGCACCGCCGTGTACAAGACACTCGCGCAGCCGCAGGTCCTCGCCATCGCCGCCTAGCCCGCCCGGCCCGGTCGGACCCGGGGCCTTCCCGGGCCCGACCGGGGCCGAGACGGCCTCGCCACCACCCCACCAGGGCGGCCCCTTCCCGCCCCGCTCCTGCCAGAACGTCATATCGCCGTTCCCGAAGACCTGGTAGGAAGTCGATCATCATGAACGACAACGATGTAGTAAGACTGGAGCAGGTCACCCGCTCCTACGGAACCGGCCAGAACACCGTCACCGCGCTGGCCGGAGTCACCCTCGGCTTCGCCCGCGGCAGCTTCACCGCCGTCATGGGACCTTCCGGATCCGGCAAGAGCACCCTGCTCCAGTGCGCCGCCGGGCTCGACCGCCCGGACTCCGGCACCGTCGTCGTCGACGGCGTCGACCTCGGCGGCCTCGACGAGACCGCACTGACCGAACTGCGCCGGGAACGCCTCGGCTTCGTCTTCCAGGCGTTCAACCTGCTCGGTGCCCTGACCGCCGAACAGAACGTCGGCCTGCCGCTGCGCCTGGCCGGCCGCAGGCCCGACCCCGCACAGGTCCGGGCCGCCCTGGCCCAGGTGGGCCTCGGCGAGCGGACCGGCCACCTGCCCTCGCAGATGTCCGGCGGCCAGCAGCAGCGGGTGGCGATCGCCCGGGCGCTGATCTCCGCCCCGGAGGTGCTCTTCGCGGACGAGCCCACCGGCGCCCTGGACAGCTCCAGCAGCCGCGAGGTGCTCACCCTGCTCCGGTCCCTCGTCGACCGGCAGGGCCAGAGCACCATCATGGTCACCCACGACCCGGTCGCCGCCTCCTACGCCGACACCGTGCTCTTCCTCGCCGACGGCCTGGTCGTCGACCGCCTGGAGGACCCGGACCCGCAGACCGTCGCCGCCCGGATGACCGCCCTGGAACAGGCCCGCGAGGAGGCCGCTCCCACCGACCGCGCCGACAAGGCGGGCACCCCCACCGACCACGCCGACGAGGCGGGCGCCCCCGGACACGGTGACCCCCGATGACCGGCTTCCGTCTCCTCCTCCCGGTCGCCGCCGTCTCGATGCGCCGCCGCTGGCCGTCCTTCGTCGGCTCCTTCGTCGCGCTCGCCCTCGGCGTCGCGGTGATGTCCGCCGCCGGGGTGCTCCTCAACACCACCATGGGCGAGGACTCGCTGCCCGGCGCGCCCTCGCTGCACAAGCTGGTGAGCTTTATGGCCGCCATGGCCGGGTTCGTCTCGGTCTTCGTGGTCTCCTCGACCTTCGCCTTCGCCGTCGCCCAGCGCCGCCAGGAGACCGCGATGCTGCGCGCGGTCGGCGCCACGCCCCGCCAGGTCCGGGCCCTGGTCCTCGGCGAGGCCATGGTGGTGGCGCTGTCCGCCGCGGTCACGGGCTGCGCAGCGGGCCTGGCCGTCGCCCCGGCGATCGCCGCCTGGCTGGTCGACCAAGGCGCCGCCCCGAGCGGATTCCACGCCGAACCGGCCGCACTTCCGCTGCTGCTCGCCGCCTCGGGCGGCCTGCTCGTCGCCCTGCTCGGCGCTTACGCGGCGTCCCGCCGGGCCGGCCGGGTGCGGCCGGTGGAGGCGCTCAACGAGGTCGCCGTCGACCGGAAGGTGATGCCGCCCGTCCGCTGGGTGGCCTCCGGCCTCTTCCTCTGCGTCTTCGGCTACACCCTGTCGACGTTCGTCTCGATGCCCGCCTCGATGCTGGCCGACCCGCAGTCCCGCGATCCGCAGACCACCCCGCAGTTCGCGCTGCTCTTCGACGTCATGGCGGTGCTCGCGGTCGTCCTGGTCGCCCCGGTGCTGGTGCCGCCGCTGGTGCGCCTGTTCACCGCGCTCGTCCCGCTGCTGCCCGGCGCGGCCGGGCTGATCGCCCGCCAGAACGCCCTCGCCGCGATCCGTCGCACCGTCTCCACCGCGACGCCGGTCTTCCTGGTGATCGGCCTGGCCGGCTCGGTGGTCGGCGGCACGGTGGCGTTCGGCGACGCACTCGCCGCCCAGGGCCGAGCCGCCCTCAAGGCCGGGTACGTGGTCGAGCCGTCCGGCGGCCACGCCGTGCCTGCCGACGCCCTGCGCAACCTCGCCGCCCTCCCGGACGCCCGGCTGACCACCGCCGCCACCGTCCGGTTCGACGGCCTGGCCACCCCGGACCAGCAGCCGGTCCCCGGCCGCCCCGACGACCTGCCGATCCCGGAGGACGGCCTCGCCGTCGACGGCGACCTGCGCGAGGCCTGGAACCTGACCGCCGACGCCGGTTCGCTCGCCGACCTGCACGGCAGGACGGTCGCGGTCTCCACCGACATGGCCCGGGTCTTCGGATGGCACGTCGGCGACACCCTGAACGCCCGCCTCGCGGACGGCACCCGGGAGCCGCTGCGGCTGGTCGCCCAGATCGGCCACCTGCTGCCGCACCTGCCCGAGATCGTCGTCCCCCGCGAGGCCGTCCCCGGCCCGGGCACCGTCTCCGTCGCCTACCTGTCCACCGGCGCGGGCCCCGACCAGGTCACGGCCGCGGTGGGCGGCACCGCGGCCCGCGCCACCGCGGGCACGGACTGGATCGGCGACCACAACGACCGGACCACGAAGAACGGCTGGATCTCCATGCTGGCGATCCTCGGCCCGGCCCTGCTCTACGCGCTGATCGCCATCGTCAACACGATGATGATGTCCACCGGCGACCGCCTGCGGGACTTCGCCACCCTGCGCCTCACCGGCGGCACCCGCCGCCAGGTCCTGCGCGTGGTCGCCGTCGAGACCCTGCTGGTCGTCGCCACCGCGGCGGCCCTCGGACTGGCCGTCACCCTGGTCACCCAGTACGCGACCGTCCTGCTGATCGAGAACCGCGTCCTCGACGCCACCCGCTCCGCAGCCCTCGACCTGCCGTGGACCACCATCGCCGGAGCCACCGCCGTCTGTCTGGTGCTCGCGCTCCTCGCCAGCCTGCTCCCGGCCCGCCTCGCCCTGCGGATCCGCCCCCTCGACCTCGCGAACGGCCGCCAGTAGCCACCCCCGGGCCCGGCGGTCCCCCACCGCCGGGCCCGGCCCGCGCCTCCGGTCACTCCCGTGCCCACGAACACGAAGAAGCCCAGGTCAGAACCGATCTGACCTGGGCTTCGAACCGAGCCGCCTGCGGGATTCGAACCCGCGACCTACGCATTACGAGTGCGTTGCTCTGGCCAACTGAGCTAAGGCGGCACCGTTGCCGTGTGTGGCGGCAACGCGGGCCAGTCTACACAGGTTGGCGGGTGATCCGTACCCGGATGCCCGGGGGGCGGGTCAGGCGGAGGAGACGGCGAGTTTGGCGGCGAAGCCGGCGAAGAGGACGGCGACGCCGCTGGTGAGGGTGGCGGAGAGGCGCTTGCGGCGGCGGAAGGCGGTGGCGAGGGTGGTGCCGGCGAATATCAGCAGGGAGAGGTAGAGCAGGCTGAAGGTCTGCAGGATGCCGCCGAGGAGGGCGAAGGAGAGGGCGGGCTGTCCGTAGGACGGGTCGACGAACTGGGTGAAGAAGGAGAGCAGGAAGAGGATGGCCTTCGGGTTGAGGAGGCTGACCACGAGGGCGCGGCGGAAGGGGTTCTCGGCGGACTCGGGGTCCGGCTCGGCGGTGGTGTCGGCGGCGGCCCGGTGTTCGAGCCAGAGGCCGCGGGCGGCGCGGAGCATGCCGTAGCCGATCCAGAGCAGGTAGGCGGCGCCGCCGAACTTGACCACCGCGAAGACGGCCGGGTTGGCCTTCAGCAGGGAGGCCGCGCCGATCGAGGTGAGGCTGATCAGCGTGAGGTCGCCGACGAAGACGCCGGCGGCGGCCCGGTAGCCGGTCCGGACGCCCTTGCGGGCGGCGACGGACAGCACGTACAGGGAGTTGGGGCCAGGCAGCAGGATGATGACGAGGGCGCCGAGGACGTACGTCGCCAGGTCGTTGACTCCGAGCACGTTGAGCTCCGGTGCGGGGGAAGGGTGGCAGGGGGCGCTCATCGTAACGTCGTACCGGTAATCGATTGAAGTGAAAACTACCTACCGGCCGTCCGGAACCCCACGCCCTACCGGTCGCAGCGCTTGTCCTGCTCAGGGGCCTCCCCGGTCAGCAGGAAGCGGTTCACCTCGCCGTCCACGCAGGCGCTGTGCCGGCCGTACGCGGTGTGGCCGTCCCCGTCGAAGGTCAGCAGGCGGCCGGACTCCAACTGCCCGGCCAGCGACCGGGCCCAGGCGTACGGGGTGGCCGGGTCGCGGGTGGTGCCGATGACGACGATCGGGGCGGCGCCGGACGCCCGGATGGTGTGCGCCGCGCCGGTCGCCCGGACCGGCCAGTACGCGCAGGTCAGCGCCATCCAGGCCATGTCCCGCCCGAAGTGCGGCGAGACCTGCTCGAAGTCCGGCACCGCCCGCTGGACGTCCTCCGGCCCGCGGAACGGCGCGGGCAGGTCAAGGCAGTTCACCGCGGTGTTGGCGGACATCAGGTTGGGGTACGAGCCGTCCGCCTCCCGCCCGTAGTAGGCGTCGGAGAGCTTCAGCAGCCCGCTGCCGTCGCCCGCCCTGGCGTCGGCGAGCGCGGAGCGCAGCTTGGGCCAGAGGAAGTCGGCGTACATGGCCTCGATGACGCCGGTGGTCGCCTGGGACTCGGTGAGCCGGCGGCCGTTGTCGCCGGTGGGCAGCGGGGCGGTCCGGACGGCCGCGAACAGCGCGGTGAGCTGCTCGCCGGCCTGCCGTTCGGTCCGGCCGAGCGGGCAGTCCTCGCGCTTGGCGCAGTCCTTGGCGAAGGCGGCCCAGGCGGTCTCGAAGCCGCCGGCCTGGGTGCGGTTGCCGGTGACCGAGTCGAGCGCCGGGTCCATGGCGCCGTCCAGCACCAGCCGGCCGACCCGGGTCGGGAAGAGCCCGGCGTAGGTGGCGCCGAGGAAGGTGCCGTAGGACTTGCCGACGAAGTTCAGCCGCTCGTCGCCCAGCAGCGCGCGCAGGACGTCCATGTCCCGGGCGGCCTCGACGGTGCTGAGGTGGCCGAGCGCCGCCCCGGCCTGCTTGCGGCAGCCGTCGGCGAACTCCTTGTCGGCGGCGACCAGGTCGTCGATCCCGTGCTGGTCCCCGGGGGTCAGGTCGACGGCGGTGAAGGCGTCCATCCGGTCACCGCTCAGGCAGGTGACCGGGCTGCTGCGGCTTACCCCGCGCGGGTCGAGGCCGACCAAGTCGTAGCGGGCCCGCACCCCGCTGTCGTACGTCCGGGCGGTGGACTCCAGGTACTCGACCGCCGAGCCGCCGGGCCCGCCCGGGTTGAGCAGCAGCGAACCGAGCCGCGGCTCCCGGGAGCCGGCGCCGGTCGCGGCAGGTTCCGCCGCCGCACGGGCGGCCGCCAGGGTGAGGTCGCCGTCCCCCGGCCGGTCGTAGTCCAGCGGTACCCGGAACGTCGTGCACTCGAACCCGCCGTCGCACGGCTGCCAGGCCAACCGCTGCGCGTAGTACGGCGCGAGCGCGGCCGGGACGACGGTGGGCAACGGCTCCAGCGGGGTGGCCCCCGGCCCGCCGGGGGCCACCGGGGCCGAGGTCGCGCCGGAGCCGGACGCGTCCGAGGAGGCCGCCCCCGGCGCCCCGGACGGACCGGAACCGCACCCGCCCGCCAGCAGCCCGACGGCCAGCGCCGCGGCCGACACCCGCGTCGCCCCGGCCAGTACCCGCACCCGCCCGAAGGCCCTCATCCGGCTGCTCTCCTCGAAGGACGATGGGAAGGAACGACGGGAATGCGCGGAACGACGGGAACGGCGTCCGACGATCCGACGAGCAGTGGAAACGCCGCCGCCCGGCACCCACCCCGGGTACCGGGCAGCGTAACGCCCGCTCGACGGGCGCTCAGGACGCCTTGGCCAGCGCCTCGGCCAGGAACTGCGCCGCCTGCCGGACCAGCCGCAGCCGCTCCCGGTCGGGGGTGAAGTCCTGCACGTTGTCCGAGATCCGCACGTCGGCCTTGGCCGCCGGGCCGGGGCCCGCCTTGAGCGCGGCCTGGAGCTTGCGGGCCGCGTCCAGCCCGGCGGAGTCGGCCTTGGCCGCGGCCAGCAACAGCTTGGCCGCGCTGCCGGTCGGGGCCTCGGCCCCGGTCTGGGTGAGTGCGGCGGCGTCGTACCGGCCGGAGACCGCCGCGGCCGCGCCGTACAGGTCGGGGCGGGCCAGCCCGGCGGCCGCCGCGCACGGCGCGCCGCCGTCGACGCCGAGGGTGCCCCAGGAGGCCGGGCCGGGCGGCAGCGTGCGGAAGGAGGCGGCGACGGTGGTGCGCAGCGTCGTGTCGTCGGCGACGGCGGCCGGAGCGGCGGCGACCAGCTCGCAGGGGTGCGCGGTGCCGTTCGGCGCCTCGGGGGCGACCAGGATGAAGGGCCGGGTCTTGCCGGTCTGCAACGCCGACCCGATGCCCTCGAAGACGTCCGGGACCTCGGCGTCGGCGGTCTTGTGCGGCGCGGCCGCATGCATCACGACGACCGGGAACCGCGCGTTGGGCTCCTTGGCGTACTGCGGCGGCAGCCAGACCCGGACGTTGCGCGGGTGTCCGTCGGGGCCGAGCACGGCGGACTGGAGCAGTTCGCCGCCGCCCGGGTGACCGACGCTGTCGAACCGGCTGACCACGGCGGGGGCGGTGGTGACGGCAGCGGTCGCGGCCCCCACGGCGGCACCGGCGGCGGCCGGCTCGGTGGCCGCGGGCGGCGCCGCCTGTTGCCGGACCGCCGTGCCGGCCCCGGTGTCCGCCGAGTCCACGACGGGCTCCGCCCGGTCCTGCGCCCGGTCGCCGCGGCCGATGCCGCCGAAGGCGCCGAGCGCGGTGAGCACCGTCAGCCCGGTGACGAACACCCCGCAGACCATCGCCCCGCCCGCCCGCAGCAGCATCGGCCACCGGTCTCCGGCCAGCTCGTAGGTCTCGGCGGCGCGCAGGTCGCGCCAGCGCTGGAGGGCTCCCCGGGCCAGCCAGATCCCGCCGAGGGCGGCAGCCAACAGGGGAATGACGAGGAGCGAACGAACCATGCGACGCACCGCCTCGGGAGAGGGCCGGCGCCGGACCGGACCCGGCGCGTACGGGGGCGACCGGCCCCACCGGGCGCAGTCGGCCCCCAGCGTGCACAACCGGCGCACGGTCACACGCGGGTGTGCCCGGCGCGTATCGCTCGTTCACTCGAAGGTGGGACAGCGCACCGGCTCCGGGAGGCGTACGGCCGTCGGCCGGTGGAGCGGCCCGCGGACGACGAACGACGAACGGCGGACGACGGACAAACAGCGGACGGCGGGCGAACGGCGGACGACGCGGGCCCGAGGACGGGCCGAGGGCCGGCTCAGCCCGCGCGCAGCGCGACCGTCATCGCCTCGACCGCGAGCAGCGGGTCCACGTTGCGGTCCAGCGCCTCGCGGCAGGCCAGCACCGCCTCGATCCGGCGCAGGGTGCCCTCCGCCGGGCCGGCCTGGGCGACCCGGTTCAGTGCCTGCCGCTGGTCCTCGTTGGCGAGCACCCCGGTGGAGCCGAGCTGGATCGCGAGCACGTCCCGGTAGAAGCCGAGCAGGTCGAGCAGGGCGACCCCGAGGGTCTCTCGGCGCGTACGGGTGGCGCGGCTCTTCTGCCGCTTCTCCAGCTCCTTGACCGCCCCGGCCATGCCACGCGGCGCCTTGCTGCCCTCGGCGGCGCCGTAGGCGGCCTTGAGGTCGTCGGTCTCCTTGGCGTCCTGGGTCTCGGCGAGCGCCTCGGCGTCGGCCTTGGCGGTGTCGACCAGGCGCTGGGCGGCGGCCAGGCAGCCGCCGATGTCGCCGACCTCCAGCGGGATCCGCAGCACCTCGGCCCGACGGGTCCGGGCCTTCTCGTCCACGGCGAGACGGCGCGAGCGCTCGATGTCGCCCTGCCCGGCGAGTGCGGCGAGCCGGGCGGTCTCCGGGTCGACGCCGTCCCGGCTGACCAGCATGTCGGCGACCGCCGCAGCGGCGGGGCTGCGCAGCACCAGCAGCCGGCAGCGCGAGCGGATGGTCGGCAGCACGTCCTGGACGGAGGGGGCGCAGAGCAGCCAGACGGTGCGCGGGGAGGGCTCCTCCACGCCCTTCAGCAGCGCGTTCGCGGCGGCCTCGGTGAGCCGGTGCGCGGCGTCCACCAGGATCACCGACCAGCGGCCGCCGGTCGGATAGCTGGAGGCCCGCAGGACCAGTGCGCGCATGTCGCCCACACCGATGGACAGCCCGTCGGTCCGCACGTACTTCACGTCCGCATGGCTGCCGGCCAACACGGTGTGGCAGCCGTCGCAGAACCCGCAGCCGGGCGTGCCGCCGAGCGCGAGATCGGGGCTGGTGCACTGGAGGGCGGCGGCGAAGGCCCGTGCGGCGGTGACCTGGCCCGCGCCGGGCGGGCCGGTGAACAGCCAGGCGTGCGTCATCAGGGAGGCGTTCCCGCCCTGGACGGGGGCGGCGCCGCGACCGGCCTCGACCGTCGCCCCGGCCGCCCGGGCCGCGGCGGTCAGCTGTTCGACCACCCGCTCCTGGCCCACCAGGTCGTCCCAGACGGCCACTGCTGCTCCCAAGCTCCGTACGGCAGCGCCCGTGGCGCCTCTTCCCCGCGGTCGAGCATACGTCTCCGCCCCGACAGCCACTGCTCCGTCCGGGTCACGGCGGGCGCCCGACGCCCGACTCCGGGCGGCGGACCTCCACCGGCCCGGAACCCCCGCCCGGGAGGGCGCCCCCACCCGGGATCGACACCCGACGCCCGGAGGGCGAAACCCGGCGCCCGGTCCCCGACGGCAAGGCGGCGCCGCCGGGGACCTGTCCCGATGACGCCGCCCGCACCTGCCCGATCAGCCCCGGCGACCCCAGCGGCGACCCTTGCCGTCGCCCGTGTCCTTACCGTCGCCCGTGTCCTTGCCCTCGCCCCCGGTCGGCCCGCCCTGCGCGCCGTGCGTGCCCTGGCCGCCCTGCCCGCCCTGGCCGTCCGCACCGCGCGGGTCCGCCCCGCTCCGCGGGCCGCCGTGCTCCCAACGCGCCCACTCGTCGTGCGACCCGAGCAGGGTGTCGGTGAGGCTCGGCAGGTCGTCCATCGGCGTCTCCTCGGCCCACTCCGGCCGGGGCCGCTCGGCGGCCGACTGCGGCTGGGGCTCCGGCTGGGGCTGCGGCGGCGACTGCGGCCGCGCCGGGGCCTGCCCCCGCGGATCCACCGCACGCTCCCCGCCGACCACCGGCAGCTCACGCGTGCTCTCCACCGGACGGCCCGGACCGACCCGGGGCAGCACCTCGGTCCGGTCGGCCTCCGCCGGCACCTTCGGCAGCACGGCCGTCTCGTCCACCGCGGAACCCGGCACCACGGGCAGCTTGGCGGTCGCGTCGACCGCTCCGGCGGCCGCGGCCGCCTTGCGCGCCTCGGCGGCGTCGGCCGCCCGGACCGCCGCCTGCCGGTCCCGCACCGACAGCTCGCGCGTCGCCTCGTCCTCGAGCCCGTCGGCCGGGCCCTGCGCAGGCCCCTGAGCCGAACCCGGTGCCGAACCCTGCGCCGGACCGTGCTCCGCACCACGCGGCGCGGACCGACCCGGAGCGTCCTGCGGGGTCTCCCGGACCGCCCACAGCTCCGTGGTCGCGGCGTCCCCGGCCGCGGCACCCGCGGCCGACCCGGCCCGACCGGCAGCCCGGTCCGCAGCCGACTCTGCGGCCGCGGCCGCGGCGGCGAGCGCGGCGGCCTGCGCCAGCCGGGCCTCCTCGGCCCGCTGCAGCGCTTCCTCCGCCCGGCGGCGCTGCTCCTCGCGGGCGAGCTCCCGCTGCCGCTGCAGTTCGGCCTGTGCCGCCGCCTCGTCGGCGATCCGCTTGCGCTCGGCGGCCTCGGCCGCCAGTCGGACCTGCTCGGCGGCACGACGCTCGGCCTCCTCGGCGGCGCGGCGCTCGGCCTCTTCCTCCGCCCGGCGGCGGGCCGCCTCCTCGGCCTTGCGGCGGGCCTCGGCCGCGGCCCGCTCGGCCTCCTCCTTGGCCAGCCGCTCCTTCTCCGCCTGCTCGGCGCGCAGCTGCGCCAGCACTTCCTGCCGCTTGCGCTCGGCAGCCTCCTCCTCGGCCTTCTTCCGGGCCTCCTCGGCGGCGCGGCGCTCGGCCTCCTCGCGGGCCAGCCGCTCCTGCTCGGCGCGGGCGGCCTTCTCCTGCTCGGAGAGCGGCAGCTCGCGGTCGAGCCGGTGCCGGATGGCGGTGGTGACGAAGCCGGGGGCCTGGCTGCCGTCCACGACCAGGTAGCGCGCCGGGTCGGCGGCCGCGAGGGCGAGGAAGCCGGCCCGGACCCGCTGGTGGAACTCGGTGGGCTCGGACTCCAGCCGGTCCAGGGCCTCGGTGAAGCGCTCCCGGGCCCGGGTCGGATCGACGTCCAGGACGACGGTCAGGTCGGGCAGCAGACCGCCGGTGGCCCAGCGGGAGATCCGGGCGACCTCGGTCGCGGCGAGGTCGCGCCCGGCGCCCTGGTAGGCGATGGAGGAGTCCATGTACCGGTCGGTGATCACCACGGCGCCGCGGGCGAGGGCCGGCCGGATGACGTTCTCGACGTGCTCGGCGCGGTCGGCGGCGTAGATCAGCGCCTCGGCGCGGTGCGACAGACCGGTGTTGCCGACGTCCAAGACGAGGCCGCGCAGCCGCTGGCCGACCGGGCTGCCGCCGGGCTCGCGGGTGAGCACGACCTCGTGGCCCTTGCCGCGGATCCACTCGGCGAGTGCCTGGGCCTGGGTGGACTTGCCGGCGCCGTCGCCGCCTTCGAGGGCGATGAAGAAGCCGGTGCCCGCGCCACGGTGCGGCACCGGGCCGGCGGCGCCGCGCACGGCGTCCACCAGGTCCCGGCCGAAGGGCACGGTGCCGCGCCGGTCGTCGGTGCGCAGCAGCACGACGGCGGCGAGCACCAGCGTGAGCAGCCCTGCGGTGGCGACGGCGAGGGCGGCGCCGCCGTGGATGAAGGTGAAGGAGCCGGGCTCGACGGTGCCGTACTCGACGTCCCCGTAGGCGGCGGCGATCAGCGGGACGACGACCAGCGCGGCGGCGACCACGACCCGCAGCACCGCGAACAGGTGCTCGGTGACCTTCGGCAGCCGGGCCTCCTCGACCTCCTGGGCGAGCAGGGTGCGCCCGGCCGAGACGACGATCCCGGCGGCCAGCGCGGCCAGCACGGTGAGCAGCAGGACCAGCACGAAGTCCAGCACCAGCCCGGCCAGGATCAGCGCGACGCCCTGGGTGAGCAGCGCCAGCGCGAGCAGTCGGCGGCGGGAGAGCGAGGGCAGGGTGGCCCGGGTGAGGCGGGCACCGAGGGCGGGGGTCGCGGTGGCGGCGAGCACCACCAGGCCGTAGCCGATCGGCCCTGCCCGGTGCTCGGCGGCGGTGAGCAGCGCCAGCGCGGCGACGCCGGCCATCGAGGCGAAGGCGGCGGCGACGGCGAAGGTGAAGTACGGGGCGCTGCCGGTGCGGCCCTTGCCCAGGGCCGGGCCGGGGGCGGCGTCGGTCGGGGCGCGCAGGCCTTTCAGCGGGGAGACCGGGGCGACGGTCACCGGGCCGACGGGCAGCTGCCGGACGTACCCGCGGACCGCCGAGGCGGCGAACAGTCCGGCCGCGCCGAGCGCCGCGAAGGTGAGCTGGTGGGCGCGGAGCCAGTCGGAGCCGGCCGCCGCACCGATGTTGTTGAGCAGGGTGAGGCCGACCAGGCCGACGGCCGCCAGCGGCAGGGTGACCCAGCCGGTGAAGCGGTCGATCACCCGGACGGTGTCCAGGTTGGCGGCGGCGGGCCGCTGCTCGGCGGCCGGGGCGTAGGGGTCAGCCGGCGGCAGCAGGCCGGGGACGGCGGCGGCCTTGGCGATCTCCCAGACGCGCTCGGCGGCACCGGTGACGAACACGGTGGCGAGCAGGACGTAGGTCGCGGCGCCGGAGGTCTTCGTCCCGGAGCCCAGCCAGACGGTCCACCAGGGGGCGAGGCCGATCAGCAGGGCGCGCAGCGCGTCGGCGCCGAACAGGGTCCAGCGCCGGTCGAGCCTGCCCGCGACCAGCCGGTGCACCGGGCCGAGCAGCGCCACACCGACCAGGCCGGTGGCCACCACGCGGACGGCGAGGACCGCGGCGGTGGCGAAGGCGAGGCTGCGCGGCAGGGCGCCGAACCGGCCGCCGATCGCGGCGGCGATCACGGTGAGCGCGAGCAGCACCAGCAGGCCGAGCCGGTCGGCGGTGCCGCCGATCAGCTGGGTGGTCCACAGCCGCCGGTAGGCGCGCGTCCGCAGCAGCGCCCGGGCCCGGTCCACCGGGGTCCCGGCGGGCGCGACCTCGGGCAGGTCGGGCGTCACGGCTCTGGCGGCCGGGGCGGCGCTGGGGGTGGGCTGCTCCTCGCTCGTCATACGGTCAGCGTAGCGGGCGAGGCTTGGCCGGATTGTGGTGAACGGGCTTCCGGATCCCGCTCATCACCGGGTTGTGACGTTCCCCGCACAGATCCCCGCACCCGTCCCCGGTGCGGATGCCCACCTGGCCGCCGCCCGACCGACGCCCGATCACCACCCGGCCATCGCCGACCGACGCCCGATCACCGCCGTGCCACCACCCGATCACCGTCGTGTCGCCACCGGCCACCGCCCGGCCCACGACAGCGGTCGGGCCCGCACCCCCCGGGATCGGGGGATGCGGGCCCGTCGGCGGCGACCGGGGATCAGCCCTCGTCGGTCGCCGTGGTCTTGCTCGCGGCGGTCTTCTTGGCCGCCGTCTTCTTCGCCGCCGCCGTCTTGGTGGTGGTCTTCTTGGCGGCGGTCTTCTTCGCGGCCGCGGTCTTGGTGGCCGCGGTCTTGGTCGCGGTCGCCTTCTTGGCCGCCGTCTTCTTCGCCGGGGCCTTCTTCGCCACCTTCTTCACCGGTCCGCGCGCCCGCTTCTCGGCGAGCAGCTCGTAGCCGCGCTCCGGCGTGATGGTCTCGACGTCGTCGTCCTTGCGGAGCGTCGCGTTGGTCTCGCCGTCGGTCACGTACGGGCCGAAGCGTCCGTCCTTGACCACCACCGGGCGCTCGCTGACCGGGTCGTTGCCCAGCTCCTTGAGCGGCGGGGCGGCGGCGGCCCGGCCGCGCTGCTTGGGCTGGGCGTAGATCGCCAGCGCCTCGTCGAGGGTGATCGTGAAGAGCTGGTCCTCGCTGGTGAGCGAGCGCGAGTCGGTGCCGCGCTTGAGGTACGGGCCGTAGCGGCCGTTCTGCGCCGTGATCTCCGCGCCCTCGGCGTCGGTGCCGACCACGCGCGGCAGCGAGAGCAGCCGGAGCGCGTCCTCCAGGGTGACGGTGTCCAGGGACATCGTCTTGAAGAGCGAGGCGGTGCGCGGCTTGACCGCGTTCTTGCCGGTCTTGGGCGTGCCCTCGGGCAGGATCTCGGTCACGTACGGGCCGTAGCGGCCGTCCTTGGCGACCAGCATGTTGCCGCTGACCGGGTCGGCGCCGAGCTCGAAGTCGCCGCTGGGCTTGGCCAGCAGCTCCTCGGCCAGCTCGACGGTGAGCTCGTCCGGCGGCAGCTCGTCCGGGATGTCGGCGCGCTGGCCGGGCTCGCCCTCGACGGTGGAGGCGCGCTCGACGTACGGGCCGTAGCGGCCGACCCGCAGGGTGATGTCCTCGCTGATCCGGAAGGAGCTGATCTCCCGGGCGTCGATCGCGCCGAGGTCGGTGACCAGTTCCTTCAGGCCGCCCAGGTGGTCGCCGTCGCCGTTGCCGGCCTCGGCGGCGCCGCCGGCCGAGAGGCCCTCGCCCTCGCCGAAGTAGAAGCGCTTCAGCCACGGCACGGACTTCGCCTCGCCGGCCGCGATGCGGTCGAGGTCGTCCTCCATCCTGGCGGTGAAGTCGTAGTCGACCAGCCGGCCGAAGTGCTTCTCCAGCAGGTTGACCACCGCGAAGGAGAGGAACGACGGGACCAGCGCCGTCCCCTTCTTGAACACGTACCGGCGCTGGATGATCGTGTCGATGATCGACGCGTAGGTGGAGGGGCGGCCGATCTCCCGGTCCTCCAGCTCCTTGACCAGCGAGGCCTCGGTGTAGCGGGCCGGCGGCTTGGTGGCGTGGCCCTCCGGGGTGATCCGCTCGGCGCCCAGCGGGTCGCCCTGGGTGACCTGCGGCAGTCGGCGCTCGCGGTCGTCGAGCTCGGCGTTCGGGTCGTCGGCGCCCTCGACGTAGGCCTTGAGGAAGCCGTGGAAGGTGATGATCTTGCCGGAGGCGGAGAACTCGACGTCCCGGCCGTCGGCGGAGGTGCCGCCGACCCGGACGGTGACGGACTGGCCGACCGCGTCCTTCATCTGGGAGGCGACGGTGCGCATCCAGATCAGCTCGTAGAGCCGGAAGTCGTCGCCGGTCAGGCCGGTCTCGGCGGGGGTGCGGAAGCGGTCGCCGGAGGGGCGGACGGCCTCGTGCGCCTCCTGCGCGTTCTTGACCTTGCTGGCATAGGTGCGCGGGGCGTCCGGCAGGTAGTCGGCGCCGTACAGCTGGGTGACCTGGGCGCGGGCGGCCGAGATCGCGGTGTCCGACAGCGTGGTGGAGTCGGTGCGCATATAGGTGATGAAGCCGTTCTCGTACAGCTTCTGGGCCACCTGCATGGTCCGCTTGGCGCCGAAGCCGAGCTTGCGGCTGGCCTCCTGCTGGAGCGTGGTGGTCCGGAACGGCGCGTACGGCGAGCGGCGGTACGGCTTGGACTCGACGCTGCGGACGCTGAACGCGGTGCGCTCCAGGGCGGCGGCCAGCTGCCGGGCGGCCTGCTCGTCCAGGTGCAGGCTGTTGGCGCTGCCGGCCTTCAGCCGGCCGTCCGAGCCGAAGTCGCGGCCGCTGGCGATCCGCTTGCCGTCGACCGAGGCGAGCCGGGCGCCGAAGGTCTCCGGGTTCGCGGAGTCGGCCGGAGTGCGGCCGGTGCCGAAGGTGCCGACCAGGTCCCAGTACGAGGCGGTACGGAAGGCCATCCGCTCGCGCTCGCGCTCGACCACCAGCCGGGTCGCGACGGACTGCACACGGCCCGCCGACAGCTTCGGCATGACCTTCTTCCACAGCACCGGCGAGACCTCGAAGCCGTAGAGGCGGTCGAGGATGCGACGGGTCTCCTGGGCGTCGACCAGGCGCTGGTTGAGTTCGCGCGGGTTGGCCACGGCCTCCTGGATCGCCGACTTGGTGATCTCGTGGAACACCATCCGGTGCACCGGCACCTTGGGCTTGAGCACCTGCTGCAGGTGCCACGCGATGGCCTCGCCCTCGCGGTCCTCATCGGTGGCGAGGAAGAGCTCGTCGGACTCCGCGAGCAGCGACTTCAACTTGCTGACCTGGGACTTCTTGTCCGCGTTGACCACGTAGATGGGTGCGAAGTCGTGGTCGACGTCCACCCCGAGGCGGCGCACCTCGCCGGTGTACTTCTCCGGCACCTCGGCCGCGGTGCTGGGGAGGTCGCGGATGTGCCCGACGCTCGCCTCGACGATGTAGCCGGGGCCAAGGTAGCCCTTGATCGTCTTCGCCTTGGCCGGCGACTCGACAATGACGAGTCGCTGTCCGTGCGCGGTCTCGCTGCTCGGGGACACCTTCGCTCTTCTCTCCCGGTCCTTATGTGGCTGGTCGGCGCGGCAGCACGGGCTGCGCTCCGCCCGACCCCTCCACCGTCCCGGGGCCGCCGCTGCACGACACCCCACCAGCGGAGTGTGACCGTACCCCGGCCACCCTTGTCAAACGGACGGATCCCGCTTTTTCACTTGCCGGGCTCACCGACGCCACTCGAACGGTAACCCGATGACGCGGGTTCGCGCCCCGTGGAGGGGGCCTTCGGCAGGTTCCGGAGGATGGAATGACGGATTTCAAGATCTGTCAACGGAAAATCGACGGGCGGGCGGACCCCCGTCGAACGCGCGCGGGGCGACGTCCCCGGGAGCGGGCGGAGCGCTCAGCCGCCGACCGCGGCCAGCAGCCCGGCACCCGCCGCGAGACAGGCCACGCCCAGGGCGCTCCACAGCAGGTCGACGAGGGCCCCCCGCCCGATCTCGCCGGCCGCCAGCACCACCCGGCTCGGGCGCTGCGGGTCGTAGCAGATCCGCACCGGGGCACCGGGCGCGAAACGGTCCGGGCGGCGCAGCGGGGTGTGCCCGCGCGGACGGGTGAGCACCAGCCCCGCGATCCGGCACGCGCCGGAACCGGCGACCGGGGACGGCACCGGGAAGGACAGCAGCGGCGCGCTGTCCAGCTGCCCGTGCGCGTCGTCCTCGGCCACCACCGTGGCCACCACCGCGACCCCCCGGCGGCGCACCAGGTGGCGAAGGCGCACTTCGGCGGCGCACCAGAGCAGCAGCACGCCACCGAAGAGGACGAGCACGACCCCGCCCACCGTCGCCGTCGTCGTGTCCACCCCTGGCCCCCGGCTCCCCAGCTCTGTCCACAGCCTGTGGACAGAGCCTCACAGCGGAGGACCAACGGGGGGCAGCCGTTCGGGGACCACCGGACGAACCAGGGGGTACGGGCGGGTGAACCGCCCCGCGGGGCAGGCTCGGCCGGCGCGGCGGGGCCCTGGCCGGCGCGGCCGACCGGCTCGACGGGCCCGGTTCGACGGGCCCCGCTCAGCGGCGGTCGCTCAGCGACCCCGCTCGGCGACCTCGCTCAGCGACCCCCGCTCAGCGGACCGGGTCGATGAACCCCTGCTCGGTCAGCAGCCGCAGCGACTCCGGCACCCGGTCGCGCAGGACCACCCGGTCCTCACCGAGCAGCTGCGCGATGGCGTCCACGATCTCGCCCGCCGCCAGCGTCCCGTCGCAGACGCCCACGAAGCCGGCCCCCACGGTGTCCACCTTGGTGGCCCTTCGCATGCCCCGGTTGTGACGCAGGATCACGTGCTCCGGGTCCTCCGCGCCCGGCGCACCGACCTGCTCCTGGACCACCTCGTCCGCCAGCACGTAGCGGGTCGCGAGCAGGCCCGCGTCGTCGTGCGAACGGAGGAAGTCCTGCCGGTCGAACCAGGTCTCGATGTGCGGGCCGAGCGGCTGCTCCACCGGGTGCGGCCACTCCTCGACCCGGACGGTCGGACGCTCGGCGCCGCCCGCCCGCAGGGTGATCCACCCCATGCCGACGCCCTCGACCCGGCCCGCCTCGAAGGCGTCCAGCCACTCGCCGTAACGGGCCTGGTAGTCGCCGCCGGGGCCGCGGTGGTCGCCGCCGTCGCGCAGCCACAACTCCGCGTACTGGGCCACGTCCTGGACCTCGCGCTGGACGATCCAGGCGTCCAGCCCGGTGCCCGCGACCCAGCCGGCCAGCCGCTCCTGCCAGTCCTCGCCCTCGACGTGCTGCCAGTTCGCGAGCAACTGGCAGTAACCGCCGGGCTCCAGGTGGTCGGCGGCCGAGCGGACCAGGCTGCGGCACAGGTCGTCGCCGGCCATGCCGCCGTCCCGGTAGGTGAACCGGCCGGTCGGCGAGATGACGAACGGCGGGTTGGAGACGATCAGGTCGAACTTCCGCTCCCCGACCGGCTCGAAGAGGCTGCCGGAGAGCACCTCGGAGTGGTCGAAACCGGACAGCGCCAGGGTCAGCTCGGTGAAGCGCAGCGCCCGCGGATTGAGGTCGGTGGCGGTGACCGTGCCGGCGTGCCGGGCCGCGTGCAGCGCCTGCACGCCGGAACCCGCGCCGAGGTCCAGCGCGGCCCTCACCGGGCGGCGCACGGTGATGTTGGCCAGCGTGGTCGAGGCGCCGCCGACACCCAGCACCAGGTCCTTGCGGGCCACCCCGTGCGCGGTCTCGCCGGAGCCGATGCCACCCGCGCCGCCCACCGCGCAGCCCAGGTCGGAGACCACCCAGGCGTCCGAACCGGGCATCCCGGCAACCTCGTTGGCGTACGGCCGGACGTCGACGGTGGCGCGCACCAAGTCCCCGTCCGGGCGCAGCCAGCCGTCGGCCAGGCAGTCCTCCACCGGCAGCGCCGCGGCCGCGGCCCGGTAGGGCACCGGCTGCTGCAGCAGGAACAGCCGCACCAGCGTCTCCAGCGGGCTGCCGCCGCGCGTCGCGCGCAGCGCCGGGACCGCCTCGCTGCGGGCCAACGCCGCGTAGGCGGTGGGTCCGAGCAGGTCCAGGCACCCGTCGGCGGTGAACGAGGCGGCGAGCAGCGCCTCGCGCAGCTTGGCGAGGCGGGTCGGGTCGAGAACGGGGCTACTGATCACCCCGCCATTGTCCCCCGCCGGCTCCCCGCCGACCGCCTCCCGGGCTCGGCCTCCCCGCACCGTGCCGCCACCGTGGACGGGCCCGCACGCCCGGAGCGTCCCGCCGGGAGCCCGGAGCC
This sequence comes from Kitasatospora sp. NPDC048545, assembly GCF_040651155.1. Lineage (NCBI taxonomy): Bacteria > Bacillati > Actinomycetota > Actinomycetes > Kitasatosporales > Streptomycetaceae > Kitasatospora > Kitasatospora sp. NPDC048545. The sequence goes on along the minus strand of NZ_JBEZIQ010000005.1, from coordinate 18,330 downwards.
TGCGCACGCGCCCCGCCGGGCCTGCGCGCGCCCCGCCGCGCGCCCGGCCGCGTCATCCGGAGCCCGGCCGCGACGGCCCGCGCCAGCGCTTCCTTCCCGGCACGCGGCAGCCGGTGCCGCTCCTGCGAGCGGCACCGGCTGCCGATGTTCCCTGTCCCCCTTCATGCCGATCCGCCGACGCGTGGCCGTGTCGCCGCGTAGCCGCGCGGCCGCGCCGCTACGTGGCCGCTTCGCTATATGGCCGCTTCGCGAAGGCGGGACCGGCCCCCGGTCAGCTCGCGGCGGGTGCCGGGGTGGTGGCCGGGGCGGCCGGAGTGGTGGCGCCGGCAGTGGGGGCGGCGGAGTCGGTCGCACCGGCCGCGGGAGTGGTGGCGGGGGCGCTCGGCGTGCCGGTCGCCCCGGGGGCCGGGGTCGTGCCCGCACCGGCGGGCGCCGGGGAGCCGCTCGCAGCGGTGCCGGCACCGCTGGTCGGGGCGGCGGCCGGCGCGGTGGCGGGAGACGGCTTGCAGCCCTCCTGCTTGGCCATCGCGGCACCGAGGTCGCCGCGCTGCAGCTTGCTCTGCGCCTGGGTGGAGAGCGAGGCCAGCTGCTGCACCTGGTCGGCGACGCTGCGCAGCCCGTCGGCGAACTTCGCCTGGTCGTCGTTGGGCAGCGCGTCCAGCTTCTTCTGGACCTCCTGGTACCCGTCGGCCGCCTTCTTCAGCTCGTCGACGGTGTCCTTCTGCAGGGCCGCCCCGTCCTGGACCTTGGGCGCGCCGGCGCCGTCGACGGCGGAGGCGATGTCCTGGTTGGTCTTGGCCAGCCGCCCGATGTCGGTGGAGAGCCGCTTCTGCAGGTCGGCCGGCGCCTCACCGGTCTTCACCTGGCCGGTGTCGGCGAGCGCGGTCTGGGCCTGGGCGATCGGGTCCTTGGCCGCGCCGCAGACGTTCGACGCCCAGGACTCCAGCTGCTTGCTGTTGTCGTCGCCGCCGCCGCCGCAGCCGACGGCGCCGAACGCCAGCAGCACGCCGAGAGCGGGTACGGCCAGCAGTCGCTTGTTCACCGGGAGAAGCCTTTCGGTTTCGGTCGTCATCGGTCGTCGAACCTACACGGCCGGTTCCCGCCCCCAGGTTCCCGGTTCCCGCTTCGCGGCTCCCGCGGCGGACGTCCGCCCGGGGCGGTCCGCGGTTCGTCCCGAGGCCGCCGCGGTCCGCTCCCGGGCCTGCGCCGCTTCGTCCCCGGGCCCACGCCCGGCTGCAGTTCAGGCCCGTTCGACCCGGATCGGATCACCCGGCCGGACGGTGCGCAGCACCGCCGCGTCCCCGTCCAGCGCGCCCAGGACGTTGCAGGGCGAGGCCGGCCGGCACTCGCCGGCGCGCGAGATCGGCGTCGGACCGTACGGCAGCGCGAGGCTTTCCCCGTCCGTCCAAAAGGCGACCGTGCCCGGCTCCACGACCTGTCGGGCTCCGTCCTCCCGCGGCACGCTGACGGGCGTGCCGAAGTGGACCTCCTCGCCCCAGGTACTCGCCGACGAACTGATCGGCAGCTCGGCCAGGAGTGCCTCGGTGGTGGGGGTCGCCGTCAGCGTGGCGGTCACCTGACCGGCCGGCCACAGGATGCGAATCCGCATGGATTTCCTCTTCCGCGACGAGGTCCGATCAGCGATCGGACCCGGTCGTGCCGGAAGCAGCGAACCGCCATGCTCAACAGTTTGTCAACGCATACCCGGGGAGCGGACCCCGCCGGGTGCGTGAAGCGGCCTCAGACCGCGACGGAGGCAACCGAAACCGGCCAGCTCATCCGGATCAGGCCACCGTCCGTGCCGTTGGTGACCTCCAGGTCCTCGACCAGGCCGGTGATCACGGCGAGGCCAAGGGTGTCGTCGTCCGGCTCACCGCCCTCGGCGGCGCCGGAGGCCGGGACGACGACCGGGCCGGCCTCGTCCTCGACCTCGATGAGGAAACGCTTCTCCTGATCGGTCAGCGCGACCCTGACCGTGCCGCCGATGCCGCCCCGCTGGTGCAGGCCGACCGCGCGGGAACACGCCTCACCGACCGCGAGCCGTACCTCGTCGAGCACCGACTCGTCGACCCCGGCCCGTCTGGCGACGGCCGCGGCGACCAGCCTGGCCGTCCGCACGTGCTCGGGAAGCGCGCTGAATCGAAGTTCGACGGTTGCCATCTCTCCCCCTCGGGGTGCTCCGACCGGGGCCGGTGATACGGCCCCTGCGGGCCGGCTGAACCGGCCCAGAGGCGGCCGGGACGCACCGGGCCGCACGGGCCCGGACACCCCGGACGCGAGGTGCACGGGACGGGCCGACCACGAGGGCCGGCCCGGCCGCGTCAGTCGGTCGCGTTGACCGCGTCGTCCACCGAGGTGTGGATCGGGAAGACCTTGGTCAAGCCGGTGATGCGGAAGATCTTCAGGATGCGCTCCTGGTTGCAGACGAGGCGCAGCGAACCCTCGTGGGCACGCACCCGCTTCAGACCACCCACCAGCACACCCAGGCCGGTCGAGTCGAGGAAGTCCACGCCTTCCATGTCGACGACGAGGTGGTACTTGCCGTCGTTGACGAGCTCGACCAGCTGCTCCCGCAGCTTCGGGGCGGTGTACACATCGATCTCGCCGCCAACCTCGACGACCGTGCGATCGCCGACTGAACGGGTCGACAGGGACAGGTCCACGGAACCTCCAGCACCTTGCCTTGCTACGTCATGTGCGATCCTCGGCCGGACGGCCGCCACCGCATGGTCGCGAGCCCGGGCGCGCCCAGCCAACGCGTGGCAAGCCTCAGCGCTGCGACCCACGGCCGTACGGCCGTCACGGCCACATTCAACCACCTGCGACCATGCCCGCACGATGGCTTACGACGATTCTCCGTCACGCCGGTGACACACTGGGTCCCCATGCCGCCCCGACACAGCCCTCCCGAGGCACTGCTCACGACCCTGACCGACGGCCGGGGGCGGTCCGACCGGCTCACCCATACGGAGCACCTTCCCGCCCGACCTGCACGTTATTCACCCTGGCCCGAGTCGATCCGTCCGGAGATCGTGGCCTCGGCGCTCGCGGTCGGGGTGGAGCGGCCCTGGGCGCACCAGGCAGAAGCGATGAACCTGGCGAAAACCGGTCAGACTGTGGTGATCGCCACAGGCACCGCCTCGGGCAAGTCGCTGGGCTACCTGGCCCCGGTGCTCAGCGACCTGCTGGACGGCACCGAGGCCCGCAACGGCCGCGGCGCCACCGCGCTCTACCTGGCGCCCACCAAGGCCCTCGCCGCCGACCAGCGCCGCCGGGCCGCCGAACTCGCCCCGCCGAGGGTCCGCGCTGCCCTGTACGACGGCGACACCCCGCCCGAGGAACGCGAGTGGGTCCGCCAGTACGCCTCCTACGTGCTCACCAACCCGGACATGCTGCACCGCGGCATCCTGCCCGGCCACGCCCGCTGGTCCTCCTTCCTCAAGGCACTGCGCTACGTGGTCGTCGACGAGTGCCACAGCTACCGGGGCGTGTTCGGCTCGCACGTCGCCCAGGTGCTGCGCCGGCTGCGCCGCGTGTGCGCCCGCTACGGGTCGTCACCCACCTTCCTGCTGGCCTCCGCCACCACCGCCGACCCGGCCGCGACCGCCGAGCGCCTCACCGGACTCCCCTCGGTGGCCGTCACCGAGGACGCCTCGCCACGCGGGCCGATGGTCTTCGGCCTCTGGGAACCGCCGCTGACCGAGAACGTCGGCGAGCACGGCGCCCCCGTCCGCCGCACCGCCACCGCCGAAGCGGCGCACCTGCTCACCGACCTGGTCGAACGGGAGGCCCGCACCGTCGTCTTCGTCCGCTCCCGCCGCGCGGCCGAACTCGTCGCCCTCCAGACCCAGGACCAGCTCGGCCGACCGCTCGCCGACCGGGTGGCCGCCTACCGCGGCGGCTACCTGGCCGACGAACGCCGGGCCCTGGAACGCGCCCTGCACTCCGGCCGGCTTCTCGGCCTCGCCTCCACCTCCGCCCTCGAACTCGGCGTCGACATCTCCGGTCTCGACGCCGTCCTGATGGCCGGTTACCCCGGCACCCGGGCCTCGCTCTGGCAGCAGGCGGGCCGGGCCGGCCGTGAGGCCCAGGGCGCGCTGGCCGTCCTGATCGCCCGGGACGACCCGCTGGACACCTACCTGGTGCACCACCCGGAGGCACTGTTCGAGGCGCCCGTCGAGGCCACCGTGCTCGACCCGGACAACCCGCACGTACTCGCCCCGCACCTCTGCGCGGCCGCCGCCGAACTCCCGCTCACCGACGCCGACCTGGAGCTGTTCGGGCCGTCCACCGCGCCGCTGCTGCCGGTCCTGGAACGCCGCGGCCTGCTGCGACGGCGCGGCGACGGCTGGTACTGGACCCGCCGCGAGCGCGCGGCCGACGCCGTCGACCTGCGCGGCAGCGGCGGCAGCCCGGTCCAGATCGTCGAGGCCGACACCGGCCGGCTGCTCGGCACGGTGGACGCCGCGGCCGCGCACACCACCGTCCACACCGGGGCCGTCCACCTCCACCAGGGCCGCACCTACCTGGTCCGGGAACTCGACCTGGAGAACTCGGCCGCCCTGGTCGAACCGGCCGATCCGCCCTACACGACGGCCGCCCGCGACATCACCTCCATCTCCGTCCTCGACACCGACACCACCGTCGACTGGGGCGAGGGCCGGCTCACCTTCGGCTCGGTGGAGGTGGTCAACCAGGTGGTCGGGTACCTCCGGAAGCGGATCTCCACCGGGGAGATCATGGGCGAGACCAAGCTCGACCTGCCGCCCAGGACACTGCGCACCCGCGCGGTCTGGTGGACCGTCACCGAGGACCAACTGCTGGACGCGGACATCCCGCCCGACCTGCTCCCCGGCGCCGCGCACGCCGCCGAGCACGCCTCGATCGGCCTGCTGCCGCTGTTCGCCACCTGCGACCGGTGGGACATCGGCGGTGTCTCCGTCCCACTGCACCCGGACACCGGGCTGCCGACCGTGTTCGTCTACGACGGCCACCCGGGCGGGGCCGGCTTCGCCGAACGCGGCTTCCGGCGGGCGGTCGAGTGGCTGACGGCCACCCGCTCGGCGATCGCCTCCTGCGAGTGCGAGCGCGGCTGCCCGTCCTGCGTCCAGTCCCCCAAGTGCGGCAACGGGAACGACCCGCTGGACAAGGCGGCCGCCGTCCGGCTCCTGGACGTCCTGCTGGCCGGAGCGCCCGGCAACCCGGCGGCGGAGCCCGGCGCGGAGCCGCCCGGGACGACCGACGCCGAGGCGGACCCGGGCACCGGGACGGACGCGGGCGGTGGGGCAACGTCGGGGTCATGAGGCCGCCGTCCCGCCCGGGGCGTCGCCGAGGCCGTCCTCGGCGACGCTGACCGGAGCCCGTACCGGTCCCGCCCGTGCTCTCGCCCTCGCCGGACCGACCGGCAGGCGCACCGGGAGGCCGGCGACCCTCACCTCGGCAACCACCTCGACGGCGTCCCCCGACCGGTCCACCACGCAGGACACCAGGTCGGCGCCCTGGGCCGCGGCGATCCCGGTGGCCCGGGCACAGCCGCCGTCCGGGTCCAGCAGCAGCCGGTCCGCCGCCGCGAGGGCCGCGAGGTCGGCGGCCGACTCGGCCCGGTGCCGGGCGGCCACCACCGATCCGACCGCGAGGGTCGCGGCGAACACCGCCGCGCCCAGCATCGCCAGGGCCAGCAGCCAGACCGTCGCGGAGCCGGTGTCCGGTCCATGTCCGCCCGCCGTCGCCCGCCCCGCGCGGGCCCGGACCACCCGCTCCAGCACCGCCCGCGGCCCGGCCGGGACGGCCGACCGGCTCAAGGCCGCCGTCCCGCTCAGGACGGCCACGGGCCGCCACCTCCCTCCGCGGTGCCCGGCGCCGCGCACGGTGCATCCACGTCCACCTTTACGGTGTCGGCCGTCGGCGTCAGCCGGACCCGCGCACCCGCCGGAGCCGCCGCGAGGGCGAGTTCGACGGAGTCGACCTCCCCGCGCGCGGCCGCCCTGGCACCGACCCGGGCGGCGTCCACGCAGCGGATCTGCGCGGCCGCCGCGAGCACGCCCCAGATCAGCATCGCGGCCAGCAGGACGAGCGCCGGCAGGGCCACCGCCGTCTCCGCCGTGACGAAGCCGCCGTCCCCGCGCCGCCCCGACCAAATGCACGCGGGCCCGGGTCGTCTAGGCCGCATGGAGCGCCCGTTGGAGCATGTCGGTCAGCGCGCCGGTGATGGCCTCGCTGGTCACGACCTTGTACAGCCCGGCCGCGAGGGCGCACGCACCCAGGGTGCCGACCGCGTACTCGGCCGTCGTCATCCCGGCGTCCGACCGGCCCCGGTGCCGGGCCGCCACGCGCACCCGGCGGGCCACCCAGCGCCTCCTCCGCCGCCACGCCCCGGGCAACCGCCGGAGCGGGCGCCCGTCGACGGGCCTGATCACGATCACCGCAGTCATGGATCTCTCCTGTCTCGTCGTCTCTCGAATGTCCGAACCTTCGACTTCCGGTCACATCGCCCGCGCGAACAGGCTGGTGAGGCCGATCACCACCGGCACCACGCCGATCAGCACGAAGGCCGGCAGGAAGCAGAGCCCCAGCGGAGCGGTGGCGAGCACCGCGGCCCGGCGGACCCTGGCGTGGGCCGCGCGGGCGGCCGCCGCCCGCAGGCCGTGGGCCAGCCGGATCAGCGGTCCTGCGGCAGGCGTTCCGCCGAGGCTCGTCCGCACCAGGCAGCGCGCCAGCGGTGCCAGCGACGGGTGCTGTTCGCCGAGCCGGCTCCAGCACAGCTCCGGTGGTGCGCCGAGGGCCAGTTCGGCCCCGATCGCCACCAGACGGGGACCCATCGGCGCACCCACGCTCCGGCCGACCGCCGACACCGCCTCGGAGGGCAACGCCGCCGAGCCGAGGCAGGCCGCCAGCAGTTCCGCGCTCAGCGGGAGTTGCCTGGTCAGCAGCTCCTCCTCCAGGGCCGCCCGACGGTCCGCCGGCGATCGTGCCCGGGCCGTCCACCGGTGGACGGCCACCGCCGCCAGCGCCCCGGCGACCAAGCCGGTGCCGCCGCCGACCAGCAGGGCCACCGCGAGCCCGGCGACCGCCGTCGAGACCGCCCGCCGCCGACGCCCGGTGCTCGGGTCCGCCACCCCCGACGACCGCCGGGCCTCCGCCCTCCTGCCCGGCCCGGGGAACGCCCGCCGGCACCTCGCCCGGCCGCGTTCCAGCGCCCGCACCGCCACCACCACGGCCGCCGCGAGCGGCAACCCGAGGGCGACCCACAGGGCTCCACGCATCACCCGGCCCCCGCTCCCGCTCCGAACGTCCGCGCACGGGGCCTCGTCCGCAGCCGCGACAATCCGCAGCCCCGCTCGCCCGCGGCGAGCTCCGGGAGCCCCGGGAGCACCGGCGGCGTGCCGTCAGGCGCCCGACGGGGCCCGCCAGGCCCCCGGGAGGCATCCAGCGCGCCTCTGGCCGCGGACCGGACGATGCGTGCCGTCCAGAACACGCCCAGCCCCTCCAGGACCGCTCCCGCCGCGAGGCAGCCCAGCCCGGCGGGGGTGTGCAGCAGGACGGCCAGCGGGTGGGCACCGAGCGCGGCGCCGAGGAGCAGTCCGGCACCCGGCAGCGCGGCCAGGACGGCGATCGTCGTCCGCGGCCCGGCCAGCTCCCCGGCGATCTCCTCGGCCAACGCCCGCTCCCCGCGCAGCGCCTCCGCGACCCGGTCCAGCGCCGCGGCCAGTCCCGCCCCGCTGTCGGCGGCGACCCGCCAGCAGGCCGCGACGGCCGCCGCCCCGCTCCCGCCCGGCAGTTCGGCCAGCAGGTGGAACGCGGCGGGCACGTCCCCGCCGTAGCGGCCCGCCGCGAGCCGCGCCAGCGGTTCGTCGCCGAGCCTGCGCCGCGCGTCCGGGTCGGCGGCGAGCCGCGTCGTGACCAGGTGCAGCGCCCGTTCCGGCGTCGCCCCACCGCGCAACTCCCCGGCCAGTCCGGCGCAGAGCTCCACCACGGCGCCGGCCCGCTGCCGGGCCTCGGCCGCCAGGCACCGCCGCAACCGCCACCGGCGCAGCGGCAGGACGGCCAAGGCCGCCGCGAGCACCGGCACCGGCGAGCCGGTGGCCTGTCCGGCGACCAACCCCAGTGGCAGGGCCAGCAGTTCGGGCGCCAGGGCCTCCGGCAGGCGGAGTCGGGCCCGCGCCACCGGGTCCGGTACCGGCCCTCGCCCTGGCCTCGGCACGGGTGGCGCGCTGCCCGCGAGCAGCAGCCGGGAGCGCCGCCCACCCGGCAGCTGTTCCTGCAGCGTTCGCCATCCGGCGGCCGCCACCAGGCACAACGCCACCGCCCAGCAGAGCTCGAACTGACCGCGCGCCATCTCTCCGACCTCCGTTGTCATCCGTCACCGGTCCTTCCGCTTCCAGGCCCCGAGCAGCACGAGCGCGCCCGTGGCACACCCGCCGAGCAGCAGGGCGAAGGCGAGTTCCACCGCACGCACCCCCACGCCCACCGTCACGCTGGCCCGCCGGGTCCGGACCCGAGGCGCCCGGGATCGGTGGCCCCGGACCCAGCGGCCCGGGTCCCGGTAGGGTGACGCTCGGGACCGGGCTCGCGCCCCGCCCCGAGCGTCACCCCACGCGCCGCCAGCAGCCCGACCAGCCGTTCCCAGCCCGCCCCGGGAACCGGTCCGCCCAACGCCGGGAAGGCCACCGCAGGGGTGGTCACGGCCAGCCCCTCGCGGTCCCCGGCCATCGTGTGGATCTCCGCGACCCGGCGCCGTCCCGAGTCCGGATCCCGGACCAGGTGCACCACCACCTCGATCGCGGCCCGCAGTTGACTGTGCAGCGCCGGCCGGTCGAGCCCGGCGAGCGAGCCCAGGGCTTCCAACCGGACCGGCACGTCCGCCGCAGTGTTGGCGTGGACCGTGCCGCAGCCGCCCTCGTGCCCGGTGTTCAGAGCGGCCAGCAGGTCCGACACCTCGGCCCCGCGCACCTCGCCGATCACCAGCCGGTCCGGGCGCATCCGCAGCGCCTGGCGGACGAGGTCCCGGAGGGTGAACTCGCCCAGCCCCTCCTGGTTGGGCGGACGGCTCTGCAGCCGGACCACGTGCGGATGGGCCGGCTGCAGCTCAGCGGAGTCCTCGGCGACCACGATCCGCTCGTCCGGCCCGACCAACCCGAGCAGCGCGGCGAGCAGCGTGGTCTTGCCCGAGCCCGTCCCGCCCGAGACGAGCAGCGACAGCCGGGCCCGCACGATGCCGGCCAGCAGTTCGGCGCCCTCCGGCGGCAGCGCGCCGCCCGCGACCAGTTCGTCGAGCGTGAACGGCCGGGGCCGGCAGACCCGCAGCGAGATGTGCGTGCAGCCGGCCGCGATCGGGGGCAGCACGGCGTGCAGCCGGGTGCCGTCCGGCAGCCGGGCGTCCACCCAGGGCCGGGCGTCGTCCAGTCGCCGCCCGGCCGCGGTTGCCAGCCGGTGGGCCAGCCGCCGCACCGCCTCGGCGTCGGTGAAGCGGACTCCGGTGGCCCTGCGCAGGCCGCCGCCACGGTCGACCCACACCTCCTCCGGACCGTTCACCAGGACGTCCGTGACGTCGGGCGCCGCCAGCAGCCGGTCCAGCGGGCCCGCACCCACCAGTTCGGCGCGCAGCGAGCGCACGGTGTCCAGGACCTCGTCCCCGCCGAGCGGCGGCCGGGTGGCTCGCAGCGCGGCCGCGACCGAGCCCGCCGTCGGGGCGGCCCCCGACTCGGCCAGCCGCAGCCGCACGGCGTCCACCAGGGCCGCCGCCCGCTGTTCGCGGGCCGTCCGGCCGTAGGGGCAGGGCTCGTGCCCGGCCTCCGGCGGCCCGCCGGGCGGCGGCACGCTCCGCAGCGGCCGGTGCTCCCGCGCACCGGTGCCCGGACCGGGCACGCCGTCCCGGAAGGCTGTTCTGCGCAGACGGACCATCAGTAGACACCTCCTCCGACCGCCGGAACCGGCGGCAGCACCTCGTTCAGGAAGGTCGCGCAGAAGCGCGCGAGCGGGCCGCTCTCCCTGCTCCCGGGCGGGACGCCCTTCTCGACGTCCGGGGCCAGGCCGGGTTCCGCCTCCAACTCCCCTGCCAGCGGCAGCCGCAGGCCGCGGGCGATCCGGTGGGCCGGGAGTCCGCCGGCCCGCACCGGCCGCACCACGACCCGGACGTCCCCGAGCCGCATCCGGGTCGCCGCGGCGACCCGGTCGGCGGCGGCCACCGCGCGCAGTTCGGCCGGCACCACCAGCAGGGCCAGGTCGGACTGCTCCAGCGCCTGCCCGGCGGCCGCGTCGAGGTGGCGAGGCACGTCGACCACCACCAGCCCGCCGCGCCGCCGGGAGGCGGCCAGCACGCTGCGCATGGCCTCCGGCGGCACCGTCAGGGTGTCGCCGCGGTCCCAGGACAGGCAGGCGAGCGCGGAGAGCCGTTTGAGGGCCGGCAGTGCCCGGGCCAACTCGGCCCCGCTGACCCGCCCGCGCGAGCCGGCCAGGTCGGGCCAGCGCAGCCCGCGGGCCGTCTCGCCGCCGAGCAGGATGTCGAGGCCGCCGCCCAGCGGGTCGCCGTCGACGAGCATGGTCCGCCGGCCCGTTCGCGCGGACGTGACCGCCAGGGCGCAGGCCAGGGTCGAGGCCCCGGCACCGCCCCGGCCGCCGAGCACCGCGACGGTGACCGCCGGGGGCCCGCCGCCCTCGGCCGCGTCGGCGATCCGGTCGAGCAGCCAGGCCTCGGCGTCGGGCAGGAACAGCACGTGCTCGGCGCCGAGCCGGACGGCTCGGACCCACACGCCGGGGTCGTCCAGGTCCAGTCCGAGCAGCAGCACACCGCCGCGCCGCCCCAACTCGGAGCAGTGGACGGCCTGGTCGTCCCCGACCAGGACCAGCGGGGCCCCTTCCCAGAGCTCCCGCGTCGGCGGCGCGCCGCGGATCAGTCTGGGCTCGGTGCCCGCCGCCGCGCAGAGCCGCAGCAGGTGCTCCGCCAGTGCGTCGTCCCCGGTGACGACGAGCGGCCCGAGGGCGCCGGGGCCCTCGGCGGTGACGTGGTCGGCGATCGGCGTCGACATGGTGGTCTCCCCTCCGCGCCTGCGGCCACCAGGGGCGGCCGCGGCGCACGTCGGACGGTTCCGGCGGACGGCCGCCCGGCAGACCTCCGGAAGAGGAGGGAGATGAGGCCTGCCCGGCGACCGCCGCCGACCATCACGGTGGGGGGAGATCCGGATTCCGTCATCCACGTTCCGATTGCCTGTGGATAACTCGTGGGCTGTGGATGAAAACGTTCACCCGGGCGGGGGGCTAATCGGCGAAGAATTGACGAAAGGCGTCACGGAGATGAACCGTCGGACCGCGCAGGCGCGATCGGACGATCTTCCGAAGGCCTCCGCCGCTCTTCCGGTGACCCCCTCGGAGAGGCTCGCACCGCCGGTCGGAACCGGCCGTTCATTCCTCGACGGCCATGAGCAAACGGCAACGGAGAGTGACGAAAGATGGCCAACGGGCCGAGCCGCCGACACCCCCTGCACACCACCGACGGGGCTCGCGCGGGATGCGCGGCGAAGGGCCTTCAAGCCCTGAAAATGGCCCCGGACGTGCGACGACCCCCGCCGGGGGGGAGAGCGGGGGTCGTCTATCCACAGCCCGACTCGGGGGGGAGGAGCCGGACCGGGTTAGCACGGTCGCGAACGATCCGTGACTTCCATGGTGTACCCGAGCGGCCAGAAACACAAACCCGCACGCCCACGAGTACACCGAATGGCGGGGTGTTTTGTGGCTCCCTCTATCCTCGGTTCCCGTGGACACCACCGAGAACGCCGACGACCACGCCGACGAGTCCCCGGGCGACACCACCGGGCCCGAGGAGCTCCGCGCACCCGCCCACCCCCGGTCGGGCGGGCCGCGCACGGCGGCCTTCTTCGACCTCGACAAGACCATCATCGCCAAATCGAGCGCGCTGGCCTTCAGCCGCCCCTTCTACCAGGGTGGCCTGATCAACCGTCGGGCCGTACTGCGCAGTGCGTACGCGCAGTTCGTCTTCCTGGTCGGCGGCGCGGACCACGACCAGATGGAGAAGATGCGCGAGTACCTCTCCGCGCTCACCCGGGGCTGGAACGTCCAGCAGGTCCGCGAGATCGTCGCCGAGACCCTGCACAACCTGATCGACCCGATCATCTACGACGAGGCCGCCTCCCTGATCGAGCAGCACCACGCGGCCGGCCGGGACGTGGTGATCGTCAGCAGCTCCGGCTCCGAGGTGGTCGAGCCGATCGGCGCCCTGCTCGGCGCGGACCACGTGATCGCCACCAGGTTGCGGGTCCAGGACGGCTGCTACACCGGCGAGATCGAGTACTACGCCTACGCCGAGAACAAGGCCGCCGCCATCCGGGAGTTGGCCGCGGTCGAGGGCTACGACCTGGCCTCGTCCTACGCCTACAGCGACTCCTCCACCGACCTCCCGCTGCTGGAGGCGGTCGGCCACCCGTCGGCCGTCAACCCCGACCGCGCGCTGCGCAAGGAGGCGCAGGCCCGGGAGTGGCCGGTGCTGGTCTTCGACAAGCCGGTGGAACTGCGGCGGCGACTGCCCGAGTTCTCGGCCCCGAGCGGTTCGGTGCTGACCGCGGTCGCGGTCGGGACGGCCGTGGTGACCGCCGGGGTGATCTGGTACCTGGCCCGCCGGCGGCGCCCGCTCGCCTGAGGCCCCGACCGACCCGCCTGGACAAAACGGTCAATCGGCATGGACTTCTCTTTTCGGGTTCCCCTTTCGCCCGAAACGCGATACAAATGAAGCACGGCCCGCGAGACCCGGTCAGGACCGAAGAGGTCAAACCGACAACGCAGTTCAGGCCCCACGGACCGCGTGTACAGATAGCCGAGCACCCACATGCAGCCGACCCGCTGTCGGGCCGCCGGACCAGACGAACGGGCAGGATCCCCGTCTGATCGGCACTTCCGGTGCATGCATGGTCACCCGGCATCTGCACCAGCGGCGGCACCGAGCAGGATCAGGTGCCGCCGCATCCGCATGTGAACGGGCCCCAGCGGGGCCCGTTCGCACGTTCGGCCCGGCCGCTCAGGCCATGCCGCGCTGCATCGCCTCGCACACCGCCGTGCTCTCCCGCACGCCGAGCCGCAGCGCCGCGCCGCAGTGTGCGATCCAGGCCGCCATCCCCTCGGGCGTGCCCGCCAGGTAGCCCGCGAGGGCCCGGCGGTAGGTGGCGGTGCCGAGTTCCGCCAGGCCGACCTCGGTCGGGCAGATCGCCTTCGGGTCGAGCCCTTCGGCGATCAGCACGATCCGCTGGGCGGCCCGCGCGATCACCCCGTTGTGGGTGCCGAAGGGACGCAGCGCGAGCAGTTCGCCGTGCACCACGGAGGCCACGACGAGGGCCGGGGTGCCCACGCCCTGCCCCTCCGCGCGCGCCACCAGCAGCCGGGAGAGCTGATCGAGCCGGGCCGCGACCTCCTCGGCGCCCGGGGTGGGCGGCAGCTCGGGCAGCGGCCCGTCCACGGCCTCGACCCGGACACTCTCCACCGGCTCCAGGTCCAGCGGGAACAGCGTCTCGGCGCCCTCCCCGGCCCGGCGGGGGCGCCCGGCGGCCGGGTCGCCGTCGCCGACCGCGAGCAGGTGCAGCCGGGCCAGCACCTGCAGCGGCGAGTGCCGCCAGACGCTGAGCAGCTGGCCCGCCTCGGCGGCGATCCGCAGGGCTGCGCCGACGGTGCGGGCCTCGGCGTCCGCGCTGAAGTCGGTGCGGCGGCGGACCTCCTCCAGCGGCCAGTCGGCGCCGGCCAGGGCCGCCGACGCGCGGGCGCCGCGCAGCGCGGACTCGGAGGTGACCTCGGCCGCGCGGCGGCGCATCACCCGGTGGCCGTAGAGCCGGTCGACGGCCTTGCGCACCTCGGCCACCGCGTCGGGCACCCCGGGGAGCTGGGCCAGCGGGGCGAGGGGATCTGTTCCAGTGCTCACCTACCCGAGAGTAATGAACGGGCCGCCCTTCCCGGAACAGCAACCCCGCATCACCCGTTAGAGGCAATCCTCACTTCCCTCCCCCGAGCGGCCCCAAACCCGGGCTAGCATGGCCACTATCGGAGACGATAACGATTTCCAACTAGAGGGCGCCCCCGTCGCACGCGCCCCCTGGGAAGGCGGCCCCGAGCGAGGGCCCTGAGCGAGAGCCGGAGTCCCCAGATGAAGATCGCCTTCGTGGGCAAGGGCGGCAGCGGGAAGACCACGCTGTCCGCACTGTTCATCCGCCACCTGGCCGCCGTCGGACGACCGGTCATCGCGGTGGACGCCGACATCAACCAGCACCTGGGCCCCGCCCTGGGGCTGACGGACGCCCAGGCCGCCGACCTGCCCTCGCTCGGCGCGCACCTGCCGGAGATCAAGGAGTACCTGCGCGGCAACAACCCGCTGATCCGCTCGGCCGAGGAGATGATCAAAACCACGCCACCCGGCCGCGGGTCGCGGCTGCTGCGGATCGTCGAGGAGAACCCGGTCTACGCCGCCTGCGCCCGTCCGATCGCCCTGGACGAGGGCTCGGTCCGGCTGCTGGCGACCGGCGCGTTCACCGAGGAGGACCTCGGGGTGGCCTGCTACCACTCCAAGGTCGGCGCGGTGGAGCTGCTGCTGAACCACCTGCTGGACGGCCCCGACGAGTACCTGGTCACCGATATGACGGCGGGCTCGGACTCCTTCGCGTCCGGCCTGTTCACCCGCTTCGACCTGACCTTCCTGGTCGCCGAGCCGACCCGCAAGGGCGTCTCCGTCTACCGCCAGTACCGGGACTACGCCCGCGACTTCGGCGTGCAGCTCCGGGTGGTCGGCAACAAGGTGCAGGGCCCGGACGACCTGGCCTTCCTGCGCCGCGAGGTCGGGGACGACCTGCTCACCACCTTCGGACAGTCGGACTGGGTGCGCCGCCTGGAGCAGGGCGCCGAGCCGCCGCTGAAGTCCCTGGAACCGGCCAACCGGGCCGTGCTGGAGCAACTGCGGTCCGAGGCCGACGCGGCGTACGGGCGGCGGGACGCGCATCGCTACACCGAGCAGGCCGTGCTCTTCCACCGCCGCAACGCGGAGAGTTGGGCCAACGCCAAGGTCGGCGTCGACCTCGCCACCCAGGTCGACGAGGGCTTCGTCCCGGGCCGGTTCGCGGACGGCGGCGAGCGGTCGGCCCCGGCGGGAGCCCGCGCCTGACGCACGCGCCGCCGCGCCGGACGGGCCGCGACCTCCCACCACTCGGGGGGGTCGCGGCCCGTCCGGCACGTCCGGCCCGTTCGCCTGCGGCCACCACTCCACCAGCAGATTCCCGACCGTTCGAACACCACCCATTGGGGTGAACCAGGGGGTTTTCCGCTTCCCTCCCGCAACCACGCCGTGCAAAGCTTTCATTACTCTCGGTTTACCGAGTCTTGATGGTCCGTCCCGGCGGGCCCCGGCGAGACACCCGCACCTCGCCCGGGCTCCTGGCGGGCCCGATGGTCAACGCCGGCCGGTGACACCCGCGCTCCCCGCCGCGCCACGCCATCCCGCCACACCGCGTCGCGACCCACGACAGCCGATCCGCCCCGAGCCCCACCCCGGACTCACCGCCGGACCCGACTGCGTTCGTTCCCCCGGACAGACGGGAAGACCATGACCCTCGACATCTCCAGCGCCCCCATCGCCTCCGACACCACCGACCACGCACCGCCGGGCCCCGGCGCCCGGATCCGCTGGGCCCAGGACCTCTCCGCCTCGCTCGTGGTCTTCCTGATCGCCGTGCCGTTCTCCCTCGGCATCGCCCTCGCCACCGGCGCACCGCTCACCGCCGGGCTGGCCGCCGCGGCCGTCGGCGGCATCGTGGTCGGGCTGTCCGGCGGCACCTCGCTCATGGTCAGCGGCCCCTCGGCAGCTCTGACCGTAATCACCGCCGGGCTGATCGCCCGGTACGGCTGGCAGGCCACCTGCACCGTCACCCTCGCCGCCGGACTGCTCCAACTCCTGCTCGGGGCACGCCGGGTGGCCCGGACGGCGCTCGCCGTCTCGCCCGCGATCGTGCACGGCATGCTGGCCGGTGTCGGACTCACCATCGCCATCGCGCAGCTGCACGTCGTGCTCGGCGGCTCACCGCAGAGCTCCGCGGCCGCCAACCTCCTCGCGCTGCCGGGGCAGGCGGCCGGTCCGCACCCGCCCGCGCTGCTGATCGGCGCGGTGACCGTGGCCGTCCTGCTCGGCTGGCCCCGGCTCGGCCGGCTCCCCGGCCGCGCGGGCCGACTCGGCGCCCGGATCGCCAGGGTCCCGGGCCCGCTGGCCGCCATCGCCCTGGCCACCACACTGGCACTCGCCCTGGACCTGCGGCTCGCCCACATCGAACTGCCCGCCTGGCAGCCGCACGCCTTCGTGCCCGCGCTGCCGCACGGCCCGGTGCTCGGCCTGATCGCCGCCGTCCTCACGGTCACCGCCGTGGCCAGCGTGGAGTCGCTGCTCTCCGCCGTCGCGATCGACCGGATGTCCCGCCGCTCCGGCGACCTCGACCGAGAACTGCGCGGGCAGGGCCTCGCCAACCTGCTCAGCGGTCTGATCGGCGGGCTGCCGATCGCCGGCGGCGCGGTGCGCAGCACCGCCAACGTGCAGGCCGGCGCCCAGTCCAGGTGGGCCTCGGTGCTGCACGGCGTCTGGGTGCTGGCCGCCGCGCTGGCGCTGACCGGCGGGCTGCGCCGGATCCCACTGGCCGCGCTCGCCGCACTGGTCCTGGTGGTCGGGCTGCAGATGGTCAGCTCCGCGCACATCCGCAACGTGCACCGGCACCGCGAGTTCCCGGTCTACCTCACCACCGTGATCGCCGTGGTGGCGGCCGGCGTGCTGTGGGGCGTCGCGATCGGCGCCGGCACCGCCGTCCTGCTCGCGCTCTACCGGCTGACCCGTGCCCACGTGGACGTCGGGACCGGGCCCGACGGCTCGGTCACCGTCCAGACGCACGGCCCGCTCACCTTCGCCGCCGTCCCCCGGCTCAGCCGGGCGCTGGCCGGCGTCCCGGCCGGGGCCGAGGTCACCGTGGTCCACGACGGCTCCTTCCTGGACCACGCCGCGTACGAGACCCTGCACAGCTGGCGGGCCGGGCACCAGGACGCGGGCGGCCGGGTCTCGCTGGTGACGAGGCGCCAGGACGACGAGGTGCTCGACCCCGACGGCACGGTGCGCGCGGGCAGTTCACCCGGGCCACACCGCTGCCGGGCCTGGACGCCCTGGGTCGGCCACCACTGCATCGAGCAGCAGGAGGACCCGCACGGCCGGCTGCTGGACGGGGTCCGGGTGTTCCAGTTGCACACCGCCCCGCTGATCAGGCCCGAACTCGCCCGGCTGGCGCGGGAAGGACAGACGCCCTCCCAGCTCTTCCTGACCTGCGCGGACTCACGGATGGTCACCAGCATGATCACCAACAGCGGGCCTGGCGACCTCTTCACGGTCCGCAACGTGGGCAACCTGGTGCCGGCCCCGTTCGAACCCGGTGCGGCCGACGATTCGGTGGCCGCCGCGGTGCAGTACGCGGTCGAGGTGCTGGAGGTGCGCTCGATCACGGTCTGCGGCCACTCCGGCTGCGGGGCGATGAAGGCCCTGCTGGACGGCGTGCACGAGCTCCCCGGTCCGCCCACCCCGCTGGCCCGCTGGCTGCGCAACGGCCGTGGCTCGCTGGACCGGCTCCGTCGGGTGCCCGCCGAGTTCGCCACCCGGCCGGTGGTGGACCCGGTGGAGCAGCTCTGCATCACCAACGTGGTCCAGCAGTTGGACCAGCTGATGGCGAACCCGGCCGTGGAGCGCCGGGTCGAGGAGGGCACACTGCGACTGGTCGGGATGTACTTCGACCTCGCGACCGCCCAGGCCTACGTCCTGGATCGCGCCGCCGGGACGTTCAGCCCGGTCGAGGCCCGCACCGAGGGCCGCACCGAGGGCCGCGGTGGCGCCCACCCCGAAACACGACCCGGTGGGGCATCGGCCGGACGGGTGAATGAGGACGGCCGGGTTCCGTCCGGCGGCGGTGGGGAGGGGCCCCAGCTGGCCGCCTGAGAGCCGGGTCCGTGTCCCCGCCGGGCGGGCCGGGGCACGGGCCCACCAGCCCTGGTAGGTTCTCCACTCCCATGCGGTCGACCGTACGGGCAGGTGTTCGGGCACCGGGCCAAAGGTCTACACCAATTCCTGGGAGCCTCTTGTCAACTGCCCCATTCGCCTGGTGAGCTGTGCGCTGGGACACACGGGACAATCCCCACGCACGGGATCGTCCCCGATCATGACTCGATGAGGAGTGCGCGTTGAGCAACGAGAGCCTGGCCAACCTGCTCAAGGAGGAGCGGCGCTTCGCCCCGCCGGCAGAGCTCGCCGCAGCCGCCAACGTCACCGCGGAC